>JAKAOD010000223.1 GCA_021823365.1 Actinomycetes bacterium
TCCGATCTGCGACCGCGTCCACCACGGCTACGGAGAGTAGCAGCGACCCGGGAGACGTGGCGCAGCTCACGGCGTCGGGGACCCGTCAGGGCCACTCTCCGTAGCGACGAGCCGGAGCGCGACCTCGTTGGCGAGCAGGCGGCCCCGCGGCGTGAGGACGGCGCGGCCGTCGGGTCGGTCGAGGAGACCCTCGAGCTCTGGAAGGTCGGGGACCGCCGACTCGGGGACGCCGTCCCTCGTCCTCAGCGAGAGGCGCAACGCCTCGACGGCGCGCTCGCGTGCCCCGAGGCGCTGCCCGCCCGCCGTCGTTGCGGCGCCGGCGGACGCGGCGGCGATGTAGCGCTCGATCGGCCGGATGTTCCAGGACCGCCGGCCGGCGGCGTGGCTGTGCGCCGCGCAGCCGAAGCCGCGGTAGTCGCCCTGGTGCCAGCAGGCAAGGTTGTGCCGGCACTCGTGACCGGGGCGGGCGAAGTTCGAGATCTCGTACCACTCCAGGCCGGCGGCCGACAGCACGGCGTCGGCGAGGAGGTAGCGATCGGCCTGGACGTCGTCGTCGGGGTGACGGGCGGCGTCGCGCGAGAGCGGCGTCCCCGGCTCGACCGTCAGGGCGTAGGCGCTGACGTGCGGCGGTGACGGGTCGAGGTCGCCGAGCACCCCTTCGAGCGTCCGCCTCCAGTCGTCGTCGCTCTCGCCGGCGCCCCCGTAGATGAGGTCGACGCTGAACGTCGCGAAGCCCGCCTCGCCGACGAGCGCGACGGCGCGCTCGACGTCTCCGGGTAGGTGATGGCGTCCGAGCCCGGCGAGCACGTTCGCCCGCAGCGATTGCACGCCGAGCGAGACGCGCGTCACGGCCGCCTCGCGCAGCGCCGCGACCAGTGGCGGGCTCGTGCTCTCGGGGTTGCACTCGACCGTCACCTCGGCGCCGTCGGCGAGCCGGACGCCCGAGAGGAGCTCGACGAGCAGGTCCGGCGGAAGCGTCGACGGCGTGCCCCCGCCGACGAAGACCGTGCTCGCCGGCCCGAGGCCCTCGTCGTAGGCGCGCGCCATCTCTGCCCTGCACGCCGCGACGTAGGCGCCCATCAGCTCGTCGCGTCCCGACCAGGTCACAAACGCGCAGTAGTCGCAACGGCGTGCGCAGAACGGGACGTGGACGTAGACGCCGAGACCGGGATCGGTCGGCTCCCCAACGGCCTCGGGCGCCTCCGCTGCGGCGGGCGGCGCCAAGTCGGCGGCCGGCGTCAGGGCCTGTACAGCAGCCCGAGCTCGCCGAGCCGCTCGACGAGCTCGGCCACGCCGAGGCCGAGCGTGGCGCCGATCACGCGCATGTCGTCGCCCCGCACTGTGAGGACCTGGCCGTTGAAGTCCTGGCGCTCCACCTGGATGGTCGCGAGGAACCTCTGGAGCGCGGCCGCCTCGGGGCCGGTGGAGTCCTTGAGCCTGGTGAGGTCGACGCGGATCTTGTCGTGCCGCGCCGACAAGATGCCTGCCGTCGATCGGGCGCCGTCGCGCGCGCTGTCGCCCGTCCGATCCGGGAGGAGCTGGTCGACGGGCACGTCGTACAGGCGCGCCAGGCGTTGGAGGCGGGGGACGGAGATCGCTCGCTCTCCCCGCTCGTAGGCGCCGAGGACCGACGCCTTGAACTCGTGCGCCGACGCTGCCTCGACTGCTTGCAACGAGAGGCGCTTCTGCCGTCGCACGGCACGCAACCGGGCGCCGACGATCGCTGCGTACCCGCTCGGCTCGCCCTCGCCGACTAGAACGTCTTCTGACATCGCTCCGTCAACCATCCCGTGCTCGCGCCGCGGCGTTTGCCATAAGTTACCTCTCGACGGTGGTCGCGCTGCGCCGCGGCGTGGTCAAGGGTTGGGAAGCGGCCCCGCGACCCGGGGGGGTCACGCCCCAGGCGTCACCCCCGAGCGCCTCGCGGACAGCAGCCCTCCCGCGAGCACAGCGGCGGTCTCCGAGCGCAGCACCAAGGGCCCGAGGTCGAGCAGCCGCAGGCCGCAGGCGATCTCCGCAGGCTCCCAGCCGCCTTCGGGCCCGACGAGCACGGCCGAGGTCTCGGGAGGCATCGGCCCGCCGCCGGGCTCGGCGAGCAGCGCGTGGCGCGCGCCGTCGCCGAGGGCGGCGAGCGCCTTCGAGAGCGAGCCCGGCTCGGCGACCTCGGGCAGGCGCACCTGCCTCGACTGCGCCGCGGCGGCACGCGCGACGCGGCGCAGGCGCTCGGCCCGCTGCACGCGCTCGTCGGGGTGGAGCTGCACGACGGTGCGCGCGGTGAGGAGCGGCCAGATGCAGTCGATCCCGAGCTCGGTCAGCTTCTGCACCGTCCACTCCGGGCGGTCCTGCTTGGTCAGTGCGAAGGCGACGGTGAGGCGGGGCGCGGGGGGCGCCGCCAGCGTGACCGGCCCGGCGGGCTCGAGAACCCCCGGGCCCCTGCCGGAGCCCCGGGTCCCGGACAGCACGCAAGCGCGCCAGCTGCCGTGCCCGTCTGCGGCGGCGACGTCGGCGCCGGGGCGCAGCCTGAGCACATCGCGCAGGTGGTGCGCGTCCTCGGGCGAGACGTCGAGCTCGGTCAGGTCATCGACGAACACGAGCGCCGCGGCGCGTCGAAGGACGGCGCGACTCTCGACGGGGCGTTCTCCTGGACGCTCGGTCACACCGAGGGCGCGGGCTCAGCCGAGGCTCGAGCGGATCCGGGAGAACAGGCCGCCCTCGCTCGTGGCCACCTTCTCCCCCCGTGCCCGGGCGAGCTCCCGGAGCAGGTGCTCCTGCTCCTTGTCCAGGCCCGTCGGCGTGTCGACGACGATCTCGACGTGGAGGTCCCCGCGTCCCCGCCCGCGCATGAGGGGCACCCCGCGGCCGCGCAGCTTGAGGACGCGGCCGCTCTGGGTCCCCGGAGCGATCGAGATGGTCTCGGTGCCGTCGAGCGTCTCGATGTCGATCTCGGCGCCGAGCGCCGCCTGGGTGAACGCCACGCGGACCCGGGTGACGAGATCCGTCCCCGACCGCTCGAAGTGCTCGTGCGCCAAGACCCTGAGGTGGACGTACAGGTCGCCAGGAAGTCCTCCCCGCACGGCGGGCGCCCCGGCTCCGGAGACCCTGAGGGTCGTTCCCTCGTCGACGCCCGGCGGCACCTTGACCGTCTCGGTGCGCTCGGACGTCCGGCGGCCCTCGCCCCGGCAGTCCGGGCAGGGCGAGGTCACGACCTCGCCGAGGCCCCGGCATCTCGTGCAGGGCACGGTCGTCACCATCTGGCCGAGGATCGACTGGCGGACCCGGCGCACCTGCCCGGCGCCCTGGCACTCGGGGCAGGACGTCGGGCTCGTGCCCGGTCGGGCGCCCGAGCCGCCGCACGTCGCGCACGTCACGGGCCCGCGCCAGGTCACGGTGCGTTCGGCGCCGAACACCGCCTCCTCGAAGCGCAGGTCGACAACCACCTCGACGTCCTCCCCGCGCCTCGGCTCGGCGCGGCGACCCCCGCCGAAGCGACCCGCCCCGCCGCCGAAGAAGGCGTCGAAGAGGTCGCCGATGCCCGCGCCGAAGACGTCGCCCACTCCGCCCGGCCCGCTCGTGCCCTCCGGGCCGAAGGTGTCGTAGCGCCGGCGCCGCTCGGGGTCCCGGAGCGTCTCGTAGGCGACGGTGACCTCCTTGAAGCGCGCCTCGGCCTCGGGGTCGCCGCCGTTGGCGTCGGGGTGCAGCTGCCGCGCGAGGCGCCGGTAGGCGCGCTTGATCTCGTCCTCGGACGCATGCCGGTCGACGCCGAGCAGCTCGTAGTAGTCGTCAGCCATCCCTATGTCCCTGTCGTGGCATCCCTTGCCCGGCGCTCCTGCTTCGGACCCGCCAACCCGATCGCCCGCCTCAGCCCGCGCTGAGCTGCCGACCGAGTCGCCGGCTCACCACGGCGACCGCGGCGAGCGCCTGCGGGTAGTTCATCCTCGTCGGCCCGAGGACGCCGATCGTCCCCACGACATTCTCGCCGACCTCGTAGGGCGCGACGACGACCGAGCACTCCGCGAGCGACTCGACCCTGGTCTCGGCGCCGATGGCCACGGACTGGCCGGAGGAGAGCACGTCTCTCAGGAGCGAGACCACGACGAAGGACTGCTCGAGGATGCTCAGCACCTGCCGGACCTGGTCCACGGCGGCGAACTGCTGCGCCATCAGCGCGGCGCCTCCGACGTAGACCTCCGCCGGCTCAGTCGAGGTCGCGTCCGAGGTCGCGCCGCGAAGCACCCGGCAGCAGGCCTCGACGACGGCGTCGACCCGCGGGTCTCCCGTCGACGTCGGGAGCTCGACCTCGGCGAGGGTACGACCGGCCAGCTGGCGGGCGACGAGCGCGTTCGCCTGCTGGAGCGCCTCGTCCGACGTCGACTCGTCGATCTCGACCGCGTGGCGCGCGACGTCGCCGTCGGAGAGCACGACGACCTGGAGGGCGATGCGCGGCGCGAGCCGTGCGAGCAGCGACGAGCGCACCGTGAGCGCCTCGTGGGTCGGCGCCACGACGACGGCAGCGTGATCGGTGAGGCGCGAGAGCAGCTGCGAGGTGTCCCTCAGCATCCGCTCGAGCTCCCCGTGGGTGCGGGCGAAGAAGGCGTGCACCTCCTCGGCTCCCGCGGCGTCGAGGAGCGGCTCTGTGCCGAGGTGGTCGACGAAGAAGCGGTAGCCCCTGTCGGTCGGCACCCGGCCCGCGCTCGTGTGGGGATGGGTGAGGTAGCCCTCGCGCTCGAGCGCGGCCATGTCCGAGCGGACCGTCGCCGGCGAGACGTCGATGTCGCGGTCGACCGCCACAGAGCCTGAGCCGACGGGCTGGCCCGTCTCGATGTACTCGGTGACGACCCTTCGAAGGATCGCGGACTTCCTCGCGTCGAGCATCGCCGTACGTTTGCACCTCGGAGTCGCCTGGCGCCCGATGGGCGCAACCACGCCCGCGCCCCGTCCATCCGCATCAACCTGGCACTCGATTCTACCGAGTGCTTGCCCGGCTCCGGGTGACCGGCGCCGGGTGCGCGGCGCGGCGAGGGTCCTGAGGTCGCCCTGCGCCGCCGGGCGTCGCCGCCCGCGGCCCGGCGGCGACGCGGGCGTCCGCCGCCGCGAGCACGACGGACGGACCGATCGACCAGCGCAACACGCCGGCGAGGCTCGCCATGGCGAGCCTCGCCCGGACCCTGCCGACCGGCGTCGCAGGCCGGGCGTGCAGCGCGCGCCGGGCGAACTCGGGAAGGAGATCCTCGGCGGCCTCGACGACGACCCGGTGCCCGAGCGCCCCTGCTCCGGAGCGATCGAACGGCTGCCGGAGGAAGGCGACGGCCTCGACCGCCTCCGGCGTCACCTCGAGCATGGCGCGCGCCGTGCGCAGGTAGGCGCGCAGCTCCTCGACGGTCCCCGGGACCTCGCTCGCACCGAGCAGCCGCGCGACCTCCGCGACGTCAGCCAGGTAGCGGTCCTTCTCGGCCCGGAGCAGCGGGCGGGGACCGTAGCGCTGGTAGGCGCGGAGGAAGCTCCATACCTCGGCGACATGCACCCACGTGAGCAAGTCGGGGTCCGCGGCGGAGTAGGGGCGACCGTCGCGGGCCGTACCGCGGACGCGCGTGTGCACCATGCGGACCTGCTCGACCAGGCTCGACGCGTGCTCGCGCCCGCCGAAGGTCGTTCCGCCGACGAAGGCGGCGGTGCGCTGGAGCCGCCCGAGGGGGTCCTCGCGGTAGCGGGAGTGCTCGGCGACCCCGGCCATCGCCAGCGGGTGGAGCGCCTGGAGCATCAACGAGGA
>JAKAOD010000224.1 GCA_021823365.1 Actinomycetes bacterium
GTCGTCGACGCCGCTGCTCACGCGGTCGGGAACGACGTCCAGATCGACGGGATCTCCTTCTCGATCTCCAACACCTCTTCGCTGCTCGCCACGGCGCGCGTCGAGGCGATGCGCGATGCCGGGTCACGGGCGTCCGAGCTCGCCGCCGCCGCGGGCGCGAAGCTCGGCCCGGTGATCAGCATCACGGACGAGGAGAGCCAGCCGCCGCCGGTCGTGCTGCCCTTCAACGACTTCGCGGTCGCGCACGCCGCCGCGAGCGTGCCCGTCCAGCCTGGTAGCCAGCAGCTGTCGGTACAGGTCCAGGCCGTGTACTCGTTGACGAGCTGAGCGATGCGGCGCGGCGAGCTCGAGCACATGCTCGACGGCGGGCCCTCGGCCGACGCCGGGACGCTTCGCGCGATCGTCGCCCGGCGCGACCGGCATGCCTTGCGCCGGTTGCGCGCCGCCACGGTGTCGTCGATGGCGCTCGCCGCCGCCGCGCTCGCCGGCGGGGCGACTGCGCTCGCGACGGGCGCCCTCGTGACGTCAGGGTCGAGCCCACCCGTCGCCTCGGCGCCCGCCGGCAAGACCGCAGGACCGAGGTCGCCGAGCCTCTTCTCGACGGAGCGGTCCGGGACGGGGCCGGCTCCCGTGACCCCTGCGAGCGGCTCGTCCGGTGGTCAGCGCGCCAAGGCGCCCGGGTCGTCGCACGTCGCGGCGAGTCCGTCGAGCACCGGCACGGCGGCAGGCGTCCGTGGGTGCGGCGGGGTGTTCGGGACCGTCGTCGCCCGCCTGGAGGCGGGTCGGGAGGGTGCCCACGTGCTCGTCGTCACCGCCCGCGTCGTCGGTCCGGTCCGCCGCGTGGGGGCGAGCGTCGGCTCCGGCGCAGCCGAGCCCCTCACGCCCGCGGGAGGGTGGGTCGTCCTCGTGAGGACGCTGGCGCCGACCCGATCGCTCCCGGCTCCGGGGGAGCGCGTCGAGCTGCGGGCCTACGGGACCTCCGGAGATCTGCTCGCCTCGCTCGAGGTGCCCGGCGAGCCGTACACGGCGTCGAGCCCCACCTGCTCCCGGTAGCCACGCCGGACCATGCCCGACGGTGCGCCAGACTGGACGCATCGCGACGGTCCCGGGGCGGGAGGCGGCCGACGACTTCGTCGCGCTGTACGAGCAGCACTACGGCCGCGTCGTGCGCGCCGTCGAGCTCGCCGGAGCATCCACGCACGAGGCCGAGGACGTCGCCCAGGAGGCCTTCGCCCGGACGCTCGCCCGCTGGCGTCGGGTCCGGAAGGGCTCGAGCCCGGCAGGCTACGTCTACCGGGTGGCCTTCCGGCTCAGCCGCTCGAGCCGGCGCCGAGACGTCCCCTTCAGCGAGGATCACGCGGCGGTGGCGAGGGTCGCCGGCGCCGAGGGCGCAGGGGATCTCGCCGAGGGGGTTGCGACGCGCCTCGACGTCATCGCGGCGCTCGAGGCGATGCCCCCGGGACGGCGCAGCTGCGCGGTCGCGTGCCTCGTCGTCGGCATGGCGCCGAAGGAGGCAGGTCGCGCCCTCGGCATCGCGGCCTCGACGGTGCGCAAGCAGCTCGAGCGGGCACGGGCCGACCTGCGCGGCTCGCTCGCAGGGGACGCGCCTCGTGACGGCGCTTGACTGGCCTGCTAGCCTCCGGTCGGAGGGTAGGCAAGCTCGTACAGCTGGCGGCGGCAGCCGTAGGACGGTGGACGGCGCCCGACGGGCGGCTCACCTGCGCCTCGGGTCCGAGGTCGGTCGCACAGCTGGCTCCCCTCGTTCAGTGCCATCGAAAGAAGGGGGCTCGCCGAAGTGGCGACCGGTACGGTCAAGTGGTTCAACGCCGAGAAGGGCTTTGGCTTCATCTCCCAAGCGGATGGACCTGACGTGTTCGTGCATCACTCCGCCATCTTGATGAGCGGATACCGAAGCCTCGAGGAAGGTCAAGCGGTCGAGTTCGAGGTCCAGGAGGGTCAGAAGGGCCTGCAGGCGGCGAACGTCCGCCCGATCTGAGCGTCGGCGCCGGCCGGCGCCCACAAGGGTCGGCCGGGCCCGCGCCGCTCCTCGCCCGGGGCGCACCCGGGGGACCTCGGCGGGGAAGCCCGGGGCGGCTGCGTAACCTGTCGTGATGGATCGAGCTGCTCCTGGCGTCGCGCCCGGCAAGTCGTACCCGCTCGGCGCGACCTTCGACGGCGTCGGGACGAACTTCGCGATCTTCTCCGAGGTGGCCGAGAAGATCGAGCTCTGCCTGTTCGACGCCGCCGGGCACGAGACGCGTCATGTCCTGCCCGAGGAGACGGCCCACGTGCACCACGGCTACCTTCCCGGGATCGGCCAGGGCCAGCGCTACGGCTACCGCGTCCACGGCCCGTGGCGCCCCGCGCAGGGACAGCGCTGCAACCCCGACAAGCTCCTCCTCGACCCCTACGGAAAGGCCGTCGACGGGGCGCTCCGCTGGCGCAGATCGGTCTTCGGGCACACGCTGGGCGACGAGTCCCGCGCGAGCAGGTCCGACTCGGCGTCGGCGATGCCGCGCTCGGTCGTCGTCAGCCCGTACTTCGACTGGGGGAACGACCGGCCACCGGAGACCCCGTGGCACCGCACGACGGTGTACGAGCTGCACGTGAAGGGTTTCACGGCTCGTCACCCCGCGGTCCCCGAGGAGCTTCGCGGGACCTATGCCGGCCTCGCGGCACCCGCCGTCGTCGACCACCTCGTCTCGCTCGGGGTCACGGCAGTCGAGCTCCAGCCCGTCCACCAATTCGTCCACGAGCAGCACCTCGTCGAGCGGGGCCTGCGCAACTACTGGGGCTACAACTCGATCTGCTACCTCGCCCCGCACGCCGACTACTCCTCGAGCGGGTCGCTCGGCCAGCAGGTGCAGGAGTTCAAGCAACTGGTGAAGAGCCTCCACGCCGCGGGCATCGAGGTCCTGCTCGACGTCGTCTACAACCACACCGCCGAGGGTGACCACCGCGGGCCGACCCTCTCGCTCAAGGCCATCGACAACGCCGCCTACTACCGGCTCTTGCCCGAGGACCCCCGTTTCTACGTCGACTACACGGGGACGGGCAACACGCTCAACGTCCGCCATCCGCACGTGCTCCAGCTCCTCATGGACTCGTTGCGCTACTGGGTGACCGAGATGCACGTCGACGGGTTCCGCTTCGACCTCGCGGCGTCGTTGGCCCGCACGCTGCACGAGGTCGACCGTCTCTCGGCGTTCTTCGACATCATCCAGCAGGATCCCGTGATCAGCCAGGTCAAGCTCATCGCCGAGCCCTGGGACGTCGGCGAGGGCGGCTACCAGGTCGGCAACTTCCCTCCGCTGTGGTCGGAGTGGAACGGCCAGTACCGCGACTGCGTGCGGGACTACTGGCGGGGCCGAGACCGGACCCTCCCCGAGCTCGCCTACCGCCTCACGGGCAGCTCGGACCTCTACGGCCAGGGCGGCCGCCGCCCCTGGGCGAGCATCAACTTCGTCACCTGCCACGACGGCTTCACCCTCGCCGACCTGGTCGCCTACAACGATAAGCACAACGAGGCGAACGGCGAGGCCAACCGCGACGGCGAGGACCACAACCGGTCCTGGAACTGCGGCGTCGAGGGGCCGACCGACGACCCCGAGGTGCGCGCCCTGCGCCGCCGCCAGGCGCGCAACCTCCTCGCCACGCTCTTCCTGTCCCAGGGCGTGCCGATGCTGCTGTCGGGCGACGAGATCGGGCGGAGCCAGCAGGGGAACAACAACGCTTACTGCCAGGACAACGAGCTGTCCTGGCTGGACTGGGTGAATGCCGACGAGGCGGTGTGCGACTTCACCCGCCGCCTCGCCGCGCTCCGCAAGTCTCATCCCGTGTTCCGCCGGCCGCGCTGGTTCCAGGGGCGCCCGCTCCACGGAGAGGGCGTCAGCGACATCGCGTGGTTCTCCCCGGAGGGCAGGGAGATGTCAGACGCCGACTGGCAGGTGAGCTTCGCCAAGACGATCGGGCTGTTCCTGAACGGCGCCGGTCTGCCGCCGGCTCCCCTCCACGGCGGGCGCACCGAGGACGACAGCTTCTTCCTCGTGCTCAACGCCCACTGGGAGCCGATCGAGTTCACCCTCCCCGGAGAGCGTTTCGGCGCGGGTTGGGCCTGCGTGCTCGACACGGCTCGCGACGACGAGCCGTTCGTCGACGAGGGCAGCATCAAGCTCGGAGCAGGAGCGACTCTCGCCGTCGAGAGCCGCTCCCTCGTCGTGCTGGCGCGGCCCTGACCGCAGGGCCGCCCGGAAGCGCTACGCGCCGGAGGGTCCGCCGGAGAAGGCGAGCGCGACGGCGGCGAGGGGCGGGAAGACGCACTCGAGGCTCGCAGGCCGGCCGGCGAACGGTTCGGCCGCGGCGTCGGCGCCGCCGAGGTTCCCGCTGCCGGAGCCGCCGTAGATCTCGGCGTCGCTGTTCAGGATCTCGCGCCATCGGCCGGCGGCCGGCACGCCGACTCTCCGGCGCCGTGGGACGGGCGTGAAGTTCGCGCAGGCGACGACCAGGCTGCCGTCGCGGCCCGAGCGCAGCCACGCGAGCAGCTCGTCGCCCGCGGCGTCTGCGAGGAGCCAGGAGAAACCCTCGGGATCGAGGTCCCGGCCGCAGAGGGCCTCGTGCTCCCGGTAGCAGCGGTTGCAATCGGCGACGAACCGGGCGACGCCGGAGTGGTCGGGATGCTCGAGCAGCGACCACTCGAGCTCGGCCTCGTGGTCCCATTCCTTCCAGGTCGCGAGCTCGCCGCCCATGAACAGCAGCTTCTTGCCTGGAAGGAGCCATTGGTAGCCGAGCAGCAGGCGCAAGCTTGCCCTGCGCTGCCAGTCGTCGCCGGGCATCTTGGTCGCGAGCGCGCCCTTGCCGTGGACGACCTCGTCGTGCGAGAGGGGGAGCACGTAGCGCTCGCTCGTCCAGTACAGGCCGCGGAAGGTGAGCTCGTTGTAGTGGTAGCGGCGATGGACCGGATCGCGGCGGAGGTGGTCGAGCGTGTCGTGCATCCAGCCCATGTCCCACTTCAACGAGAAGCCGAGCCCCCCCTCGGCCACCGGGCGGGTCACGCCCGGCCAGGCCGTCGACTCCTCGGCGATCGTCAGGGTTCCGGGGAACTCCGTGCGGACCGCCTCGTTCGTCTCCTTGAGGAGCCAGATGGCGTCGAGATCCTCTCGCCCGCCGAGCGGGTTCGGCGACCAGCCTCCGGCGGGGCGGGAGTAGTCGAGGTAGAGCATCGAGGCGACGCCGTCGACCCGGAGACCGTCGGCGTGGTAGCGGTCGATCCAGAAGCAGGCGGAGGAGGTGAGGAAGGAGCGCACCTCGTGCCGGCCGTAGTTGAACTCGAAGCTCCCCCAGTCCGGGTGGACGGCGCGGGAGGGCTCGGCGTGCTCGTAGAGGTGCGTCCCGTCGAGCTCGGCGAGCGCGAAGTCGTCGGTGGCGAAGTGAGAGGGCACCCAGTCGAGGATCACCCCCACCCCGGCGCGATGCAGCTCGTCGATCAGGACCATGAGGCCGGACGGGGTCCCGTAGCGAGCGGTCGGCGCGAAGTAGCTCGTCGTCTGGTAGCCCCAGGACCCGTAGAAGGGGTGCTCCATGACCGGCAGCAGCTCGACGTGGGTGAAGCCGAGGCGCGTCACGTGCTCGACCAGGGGGCCGGCGAGCTCCTCGTAGCGCAGCCACCTGCCGCCCTCGCCGCGGCGCCACGACCCGAGGTGCACCTCGTAGATGCTGATCGGCGCGCCCTGCTCCTGACGTCGCGCACGCTCCGCCAGCCATTGCCCG
>JAKAOD010000225.1 GCA_021823365.1 Actinomycetes bacterium
TCCCCGAGCAGGCGAACATCCCGTAGCTCTCCCGGTAGTTGACCGTGATCCAGTGCCCGTAGACCTTGGCGACCCCGTAGGGGCTCCTCGGGTGGAACGGGGTCCATTCGTCCTGAGGCACGGCCCGGACCTTTCCGAACATCTCCGAGGAGCTGGCCTGGTAGTAGCGGATCGTCGGGTCCACCTGCCGGATGGCATCGAGCACCCGCGTCACACCGAGCGCGGTGGCCTCGCCGGTGAACAGCGGCTGGTTCCACGACTCTTTGACGAAGGACTGCGCCGCGAGGTTGTAGACCTCGTGCGGCTCGAACTCCCGCAGCGCGGCGACGATCGAGCCCTCGTCCAGCAGGTCCGCCGTGCAGAACTGGATGCGATCGGCGACGTGGTGCACGCGCTCGTAGTTGACGTTGCTCGTGCGCCGGACCATCCCGGCGACCTCGTAACCCTCTGCGAGGAGCAGCTCGGCGAGGTACGAGCCGTCCTGCCCGGTGACACCCGTGATGAGCGCTCGGCGCGGCATCGCATTGTTCTAGCGCACGCCGGCGGCTGGACGGGACGGGCGGCGCCGAGCTCGGGGCGCGGGCCGGGGCGGCGTCGGCGGCGAGGACCGGGCGCTCCCGGTAGCGTGCCGGCGATGGGTCCCGCCCGATGAAGGCGCCGGCGAGGGTGCTCATCTGCTCCTACCGCCTCGGCGGGACCGACGGGGTCGCCATCGAAGCGGCGAAGTGGGCGCGGGCCTTCGAGGCGCTCGGCGCCGAGGTGGCGACGCTCGCCGGGGAAGGCCGCGCCGACCGGCTGCTCCCCGCCCTCGCCGCCTCGGCCGGCAAGGCGCCGTCGGCATCCGAGCTCGACGCCGCCCTCGCCGGCGCCGACCTCGTCGTCGTCGAGAACCTCTGCTCGCTGCCGCTCAACCCGGCGGCGGGCCAGGCCCTGGCACGGGCGCTCGCCGGGCGGCCGGCGCTCCTGCACCACCACGACCTCCCCTCGCAGCGCCGAGCCCTCGCGCACCTCGGTCCACCGCCCGACGACCCCTTCTGGCTGCACGTCTGCGTCAACCGGCGCTCGACGGCCGAACTGCAGGCCCACGGCTATGCCGCTCTGACCTGCTACAACGCCTTCGACCCAGAGCCGGAGGCGGGACGGCGCGCGGAGACGAGGTCCCGCGCCGGGATCGACGACCCCTCGCAGCGGATCGTGCTCCAGCCGACGCGGGCCATCCCGCGAAAGGCGGTGCCCGACGGGCTCGCCCTCGCCGAGACGATCGGCGCGGCGTACTGGCTGCTCGGGCCGGCCGAGGACGGCTACGGCGAGGAGTGCGAGAAGGTCCTCGCCGGTGCCGTCGTGCCTGTCGTCCGGGGTCCGGGCCCGGCGCGGCCGGGCCACGTGGTCGCCGACGCCTACGCCGCGTGTGACGCCGTCGTGCTGCCTTCGACCTGGGAGGGCTTCGGCAATCCGGCCATCGAGGCGGCGACGCACCGGCGCGCGCTCGCCGTCGGGCCGTATCCCGTGGCAAGCGAGCTTCGTGCCTACGGGTTCGCGTGGTTCGACGCGGCCCGTCCCTCGGAGCTCGGCGCCTTCCTCGACGCTCCGGACCCGGCGCTCCTCGAGCGCAACGCGGCCGTCGCGCGCCGCCACTTCTCCCTCGCCGACCTGCCGGCCCGATTGGCCCGCATCCTCGAGCGCCTCCCGGGTACGCTGCGCGCGTAGTGGACACGCCCACGAGGCGCCCGGCGCCGGCCCACGTCGTCGTCGAGGCGGTGGAGCCGACGGTCGACGGCGGAAGGTTCCCCGCCAAGGCGGTGGTTGGCGTGCCGGCTCAGGTCAGCGCCGATGTCTTCTCCCACGGGCACGAGCCGGTCCGCGCCCATCTTCGCTGGCGGCACGCGGGGACGAGGTCCTGGAGGACGGTCCCGATGGCGGCGGTCGGCAACGACCGCTTCGCCGCGAGGCTCGTGCCCGAGCAGGCCGGAACGCTCGAGATCGAGGTCCTCGGCGAGGTCGACCGCCTGGCGAGCTGGCGGCACGACGCGCTTCGCCGCGCCGAGGCGGCGCGGCACGACCCCGACGACGCGCCGAACGGCGCGGCGCTCCTCGCCGAGACCGCCGGACGGCTCGCGACCGCCGGGCGAATCGGCGACGCCCACGCGGCCGAGCGGCTTTCGGCGGCGCTCGCGGGCACGGCCGAGGAGCGCCCCGGGCTCGAAGAGCTCCGCGGGGTGCTCGACGGCATCGCCACCCTCGACGAGGCGCTCGCGGCGCTGCCGCCCGCCGGTGCTGACGGCACCTCTCCCCGCTATCGCCTCCTCGTCTCCCGGCCCGTCGGCGCCTTCTCCAGCTGGTACGAGTGCTTTCCGCGCTCCACGAGCCCGGACGCGAGCCGCTCCGGGACGCTCGTCGACCTCGAGGCGCGCCTCGAGTACGTCGAGCGGCTCGGCTTCGACGTCCTCTACCTCCCCCCGATCCACCCGATCGGCACGACGGCACGCAAGGGCCGCGACAACAGCCCGAGAGCCGCGCCCGGCGACGTCGGGAGCCCATGGGCGATCGGGTCGCCCGAGGGGGGCCACCTCGCCGTCGCCCCCGAGCTCGGCACGATCGAGGACTTCGACGCGCTCGTCGGCGCCGCGCGGGGCCGCGGCATCGAGATCGCCCTCGATCTCGCCTTCCAGTGCTCGCCTGACCATCCGTGGGTGGTGGAGCACCCTGACTGGTTCGCCCACCGGCGTGACGGCTCCGTCGCCTGCGCCGAGAACCCGCCGAAACGCTACGAGGACGTCTACCCGCTCGACTTCGACACCGAGGATCGTGACGGCCTCTGGGCGGCGCTGCTCGAGGTCGTTCTCTTCTGGCACTCGCACGGAGTCCGGGCCTTCCGGGTCGACAACCCCCACACGAAGCCATTCGCCTTCTGGGAGTGGCTCCTCGCCAAGGCCCGCCAGCAGGACCCGGGCGTGGTCTTCCTCTCCGAAGCGTTCACGCGCCCGAAGGTCATGCACCGCCTGGCCAAGCTTGGCTTCGACCTGTCCTACACCTACTTCACCTGGCGGAGCACCAAGCAAGAGCTCACCGAGTACTTCGAGGAGCTCGCCCACGGTCCGGGTGCCAGCTACCTCCGGCCGAGCGTCTGGCCGAACACGCCGGACATCCTCGCCTTGAGCCTCCAGCACGGCGGCCGGTCGGCCTTCGTCGGTCGCCTCGTGCTCGCCGCGTGCCTGTCGGCGAGCTACGGCATCTACGGCCCGCCCTTCGAGCTCCTGCTGGACCGGCCGGCGAGACCGAAGACGGACGGGGACTACCTCGGCTCGGAGAAGTACGAGACCAGGCACTGGGACCTCGACGACCCGCGCAGCATCGCAGACGTCGTGGCGCGGGTGAACCGGGCGCGCCGGGAGCACCGGGCCCTTTGGTCCAACGAGTCGCTGCACTTCCACCGGGTCGACAACGACCAGCTGATCTGCTGGTCGAAGCACGACGCCGGGAGCGGAGACGCCGTGGTCTGCGTCGTCAACCTCGACCCGGGCTGGCCGCAGTCGGGCTTCGTCGAGCTCGACCTCTGGGCGATCGGCCTGGCCGACGACGCGCGGTTCGCCGTGCACGACCTGCTCGACGGGGCGACCTATCGCTGGAGCGGCCGGAGCAACTTCGTCCTGCTCGACCCGGCGCGCTCACCGGCGCACCTCTTCTGCGTGGAGGACCTCGGAAGGAGATGACCGAGGGCGCCGGCTGGTACAAGGACGCGATCCTCTACGAGGTCCACGTCAGGGCGTTCTGCGACGGCGACGGCGACGGGCGGGGGGACTTCCGCGGCCTTGCCTCGCGCCTCGACTACGTCCAGCGGCTCGGGGCAACGGCGATCTGGCTCCTCCCCTTCTACCCCTCCCCACTCCGTGACGACGGCTACGACATAGCCGACTACACGTCCGTCCACCCGGAGCTCGGGTCTCTCGCCGACTTCCGCCACTTCGTCGCCGAGGCGCACCGCCGCGACCTGAAGGTCGTCACCGAGCTCGTGCTCAACCACACCTCCGACCGGCATCCGTGGTTCACCCGCTCGAGGGCCGCGCCGCCGGGAGGCTACTGGCGGGACTTCTACGTCTGGAGCGACACGCCGAGCGCCTTCCCCGACGCGCGGGTGATCTTCCGGGACTTCGAGCAGTCCAACTGGACGTACGACAACTTCGCCAAGGCGTACTTCTGGCACCGCTTCTACTCGCACCAGCCTGACCTCAACTACCGGCACGCCCCGGTGCGCCGTGCCATCCTTCGGGTCGTCGACTTCTGGCTCTCGCTCGGCGTGGACGGCCTCCGCCTCGACGCCGTCCCCTACCTCTACGAGCGGGAGGGCACGGACTGCGAGAACCTGCCCGAGACGCACGAGTTCCTGCGCGAGCTCCGCCGCCACGTCGACGAGCGGTTCCCGGGGCGCATGCTCCTTGCCGAAGCCAACCAGTGGCCGGAGGATGCGGCGGCGTACTTCGGCGCCGGCCAAGGCGACGAGTGCCACATGGCGTTCCACTTCCCGCTGATGCCGCGCCTCTTCATGGCGCTGCGGATGGAGGACCGGTTCCCCGTCGTCGACATAATGCAGCAGACGCCCGAGATACCCGAGACCTGCCAGTGGGCGCTGTTCCTGCGCAACCACGACGAGCTCACGCTCGAGATGGTCACCGACGAGGAGCGGGACTACATGTACCGGGCATACGCGCGGGACCCGGCGATGCGCGTCAACCTCGGCATCCGCCGCAGGCTGGCCCCGCTCCTGCAGTACCACAGGCAGAAGATCGAGCTGATGTACGGCCTCTTGCTGTCCCTCCCGGGCACGCCGGTCCTCTACTACGGGGACGAGATCGGGATGGGGGACAACGTCTTCCTCGGGGACCGCAACGGCGTGCGCACCCCCATGCAGTGGAGCGCCGATCGCAACGCCGGGTTCTCCCAGGCGAACCCGCACCGGCTGTACCTCCCGGTGAACATCGATCCGGAGTGCCATTACGAGTCCGTCAACGTCGCGGCGCAGCTCGACAACCCCGACTCCCTGCTGCGCTGGGTGCTCCGGCTCATAGCCCTCCGCAAGCGCCATCGCGTGCTCGGCCGCGGGCGGATCGACTTCGTCACCTCCGACAACCCGAGCGTGCTCGCCTTCGTCCGCCACGACGAGCACGAGCAGCTCCTCGTCGTCGCCAACCTCTCGCGCTTCGCGCAGTACGTGGAGCTCGACCTGTCGGCTTTCCGGGGCGTGACGCCGCGGGAGCTCTTCGGACAGACGGCGTTCCCGCCCGTCGGCGAGCTCCCCTACCTCGTCACCCTGTCGCCGCACGCTTTCTACTGGTTCGAGCTCACCCCGCCCCCACCAGAGGAGCTGCCGGGCGCGGCGCTGCTTCCCGAGGTCCGGGTACCGGCCGAGTGGTGGCAGGTCCTCGAGGGCCGCGCGCGCCGTGCCCTCGAGGTGGCGCTTCCGGCGATGCTGCGCTCGCGCCGCTGGTACGCGGCGAAGGACCGCCGCATCCAGGCGGTCCACGTGCAGTCGCGCATCCCGCTCGCCGGCGACGGGCCCCGGGTCGAGCTCTTGGTCCTCCAGGTGGAGTACTTCGAGGGCGAGCCCGAGCGCTACCTCCTGCCGCTCGCCCTGCTGACCTCACGCGACGCCGAGGAGGCCGAGCGCGACCATCCCGAGGCGGTGCTCGCCCGGACGACCACGGCCCAGGGTGCGTCGGGACTGCTCGTCGACGCGCACTACGTGCCCGTGCTCGGAAAGGT
>JAKAOD010000226.1 GCA_021823365.1 Actinomycetes bacterium
CCTCGAGGTCTTCCCCGACCTCAGGCGGAAGATGCGACGGTTCGTGGGCTCGATGAGCGGCGGCGAGCGCAAGATGGCGGCGTTCGGCCGCGCCCTGATGCTGGCGCCGACCGTCATGATCCTCGACGAGCCCACGGCCGGGCTCTCGCCAGCGCTCACCCACGTGGTGCTCGCCGAGCAGGCGCGCGTCCTCGCCGACCGGGGGAAGGCGGTCCTGATCGTGGAGCAGAAGGCGAAGGCGGCGCTCGAGCTGGCCGACTGGGCCTACGTCATGGTCCAAGGTCGGGTGGCGTTGTCGGCGTCCGGGCGCGAGGTGCTCGCCAATCCCGAGATGGCCGAGATCTTCCTCGGTGGAGGGTCGGCCGACCCCCACGCGGCAACCCGGTGACGCCCAGGCGGGACCGGTGCGGTCCATACGGTCCGGCTCAGGGCTGCCCCGCACCTGCGAATGTTGTGCCGAACCGGACCGGGTCGATCCGCACGACTGTCCCGGGGAGCGTCGCCTCGATCATCATGCCGCCGCCGACGTACATCGCGACGTGGGTGCTGCCGCCCGGTCCGTAGAAGAGAAGGTCGCCGGGCTGGAGATCGGAGATCGGCAGCGGCACGCTGTCGGCCATCTGCGCGCCCGAGTAGTGCGGGAGGGACACGCCCGCCTGGGCCCACGCCCACGCCGTGAGCCCCGAGCAGTCGAAGCCCGCGCCGGGGCTCTCGGCGCCCCAGACGTACGGCACCCCGAGCTGGGTCTCGGCCGCCCGAACGGCGATGGCGCCGGCGTTGCTGGCTGCAGGAGCAGGGGCGGGCGCGGCCACCGGCGCGGCCGTGATCGCCGGCGCGGCGGTCGCCTCCGTGATCGTCGCCTCTTTGGCCGCCTGGATCGTCGCCAGCGCAGCGGCTCTCTGCGCTGCCGCCGCGGCTGCACGCTGCGCTGAGATGAGGGACGCGATCGTCCCGTTCACCTGGGCGAGAGCGCTCTGCTGCTGTGTCTCGAGCGTCTGGGCCTGCCCGTACGCCGCACGCGCTGTCGCGACGGCACGAGCCGCGCTCATGTCCTCGTGCTTCAGGGTCTGGCGCTGGGCGTCCAGCAGCGCCACGGCAGTGTGGAGGTCCGCCATCGACGTGTGCAGGTCGCCGGTCACGACCTGGCTGTAGACCGAGGAGTCCATCGCCGCTGTCTGGCTGGTGGAGAAGAGCGCGTCTGCGGCGGCGGAGGTGTCGCCTGAGACGTACGCCTCGATCGCCGCCTTCTGGAGCACCACCTTGTCCCTAGCGATCGTGGCGAGCGTCCGGTCGATCTCCGCCTGCGTCGCGCCGATCCGCGCGTCGATCGCCGCCTTCGCTTCCAGAGCAGCTTGGTAGCGCTGGTCGAGCCCGTCGATCTGCCGGCCCGTCTGCTGGATCTCGGCCTCGATCTGCGCTGCCTTCGCCTGCTCGCTCGACACGGGGCTTGTCGCCCCGGCGGTCGCCCCCGCCGTCGCGGTCGACGTGGCGGCAAGGAGCCCCGCGACGAAGACCAGACGGAGGAGTTGGTGCGGCTTCGGGCGGCGCCCCGGCACGCGCGAACCCCCCCCAAGGTCAGTCACAATGCCAGAGATTGTTACCCAAACGGTCGCGCGGGGCAACTCAATTTGCAGTGACATTTTTCACAAGGCCGACGTTCTGCTCTCGTGCGGAACGTTGGACAAGGTCGCACCTGAGGTAGGAAATGCTTGCCGTATTTCCTGGTCAGTTGCCCTATTTAGGTTACAGAATCATCAACGACCATTACGATTCCCGCGCACTGCAGTGAAGATTTCATACTGGAATTCTGGCAATGGCAGTCTCGCTCGGGCATCGACCGGTTTGCTCTCGGGCCTCGGCGGAGGCTGCGGTCACGCCTTCGACGTGGAGGTCTGCCCGCCGTCACGCAGGTGGCGCTGGCCTGGGGCCGGTTGGCCGCCGCGGTGGTCCGCCGAGGCGGAACCCTCGGCGCCGCCAGCCGCCCGGGCTCACCACAGGTGCTCGGCGGCTGCACCGAGCACGCTGGCGAGGACGTCGCACGCGTCGCGGACCTCTGCGGCGGGGACGCCGTGACGCCGTGCGGCCCAGTCGGCGCCGCCTCGCAGATCGGAGTGCCGGCGGGCCGTCGCGACGACCGCGGCGGCGAGCGCATTCGGCCGGACTGGGCCCAGGCGGCGCTGGCCCTGCACCCGCCAGTACAGCGCGAGGCTGCGGACGACGAGGGGCAGGCCGTCACCGATCGCGTGCTGCCAGACGAGCGTCTCGACCGGGCCGAGGTCCCGAGGGCGCGGCGTCTCTGGCCCGGGGACGCCTCCGAGCAGGTTCCGGCTGCGGTGCACCGTGGGAAGGGACCGCCCTCCCGCCGGCGGCCCGGGGGGGAGGACCTCGATCACCGACGGGTCCCTGCCGACGAGGCGCCAGCGCAACACGAACCGTGCGAGGCCATCGCTCGTGTGGACCGTCCCGGCCGTCGAGAGCACGTCTGTGCCGTCCTCGCCGCCCCCGAGGAGGAAGGCGTGCATGCCCCTGAGAAAGGCGTCGGGCGCGAGGCCCACCGCGAGCAGGGGCCCCGCTGGGCCGTAGCAGCGGTACAGCGCGTCGAGCGGGGAACGCGGCGTGACCGAGCCGTAGCGCTCCAAGCTGCCCACCGCTCCCCAGAAGCCCCTGGCGACGTCGCGCCAGACCTTTTCGATCCGCTTGTCGCGCTGCGTGCGCCCCGGCGACCGGTCGGCATCGGCGTGCGGGCGGTCGGCATCGGCGTGCGGGCGGTCGGCATCGGCGTGCGGTCGGTCGGCTCGTCCCTTCGGGATGCCGGGCCCGCGGTTGCGCTCAGGGGAGGCCGCGTCCGCGGTGCCCGCCTGGCGCGCCGTCGCCGGGCGGGCGGGGGGCAAGGCGACGATCCTCGACAGGCACGCCCGGCAGCCCAGCCGGTCCCGGCCCGCGACGAGCGGCTCGTCGGCGCCGCAGTGCGGGCACCGGCATCCGAGGAAGCAGGAGAAGGGGAGCAGCCAGTCCAGGCGGAGGCCGAAGGTTCGCGCGCCCCGTCGGATCGTCGCGGGGACGTGGAGCGCGGGGACGTCGACGAGGTGGAGGCGGAAGGGGAGCACCTCGCGGCTGCCGGCGAACTTCCCTTCGGTCTCCTCTCTGCGTCTCGCCCATTCGGCCCGCGTCGCTTCTTCCTGCGCGTCGTAGAGCCGAGCGCGGTCGATCGCGGTACCTTCGCGCCGGGCGCCGATCGACGCGAGCGTCGCCTCGTAGTAGGCGTCGACCCGCTCTCGTTCCCGCTCGAGCGCCGATCTGGCGTCGCGCACGAGCGCGGCCTGCCGCTCTGCGGCGCGGGCATCGAGCGACGCGTGTGCCGACTCGACGGCCCGCCGCAGGTCGGGCTGGGCGTGGACGTACCCCGACCCCCGGCCGGGTTGGCACACGAGCCCGGCGAGCGCCGCCGTCACCCGCGGCGGCAGCGTGGTCCCGTCGCGCGCGTCCACGAAGACCTCGGCACGCTCCTCGTAGCGCTCCTCCACCGAGACGCTGACCTCCAACAGCGCGACCGCATGGAGGACGGGGACCCAGCACGAGGTGGGCTGGCCTTCGACGTCGATGCGGCCGTGGTCGACGTCGAACTGCTCGCGCGCCGCCTCCTGGAGCCGGTCGCGTGTCGGCGGGGGAGCAGCGGGCCGGTCGAGCCGGCACCAGCCGGCGTCGCCGCGCCGAAGCACCATCTCCGCCGCGTCCGAGACGACCGGCTGGCCAGGGACGGCGAGAAGGCTCCCCTCCTCGGCGGCCACCTCGGGATCGTCGGTGACGGTGAGCTCCTCGGGGAGGCCCAGGTGATCGCGGAGACCGTCGTCCACGAGCAAAAGGACGCTCTCACCGCGGTCTTCTGCGGCTCCTCCCTCGCGCTCGACCAGCTCGACGAGGAACCGCAGCGCCGGGTCGGTGTTCACGCCCTGTGCTCCGCGCGCCGCGCGTCCTCCTCGGCCGGGACGAGCGCGTCGTTGCGCTCACGGCTCCGGCGGTGCTCGAGGCGCGCCGCGACGAGGCGATCGCCCACTTCTTCGAGGCGGGCGCCGAGCTCGTCCATGTCTCGGCTCTGCACGTGCGCGTCGAAGACGACGCGCTCGAGGTCGTAGTCGTCCTCGATCCGGCCGAGGATCATGTCGAGCTCCCCGACCACGAGCTCGAAGAGATTGATCTTCGCTTCGAGCACCGACAGCACGCGCTCTTCGACGGTCTCCTTCGCCACGAGGTTGACGACCGTCACGTCGTGCTCCTGGCCGATCCGGTGGAGCCGTCCGAGCCGCTGCTCGATCTCCATCGGGTTCCACGGGAGGTCGAAGTTGACCATCTGGTGGCAGAACTGCAGGTTCCGGCCCTCGCCGCCCGCCTCGGTCGACACGAGCACCGGGACGTCGGTGCGGAACGCCTCGATCGCGGCTTCCTTCTCGCGCCTCGTGAGGGTGCCGTGGTAGAGGGCATGGGGAACGCCGGCACCGGCGAGGACGTCGGCGAGGTGCTCCTGGGTCCGCCGGAAGGCGACGAACACGAGCACCTTCTCCGCGGCGCCTGCCGAGGGTACGGCGCCGCCTGCCGCCGACCCGGGCGGCCGCACCGACTCCGGCCCGCTGGCGCCGAGGCGTGAGAGCACGCGAAGCAGGGCGTCGGACTTCGCCGGCAGGCGCGCGTCCGAGAGGAGGGCCGGGAGCTGCTCCGTGAGGTCGTGCCACCCGAGCTTCCCGGCGACGCCGAAGACCGCGGCGGGGCTCGAACCGGCAAGGCGGAGCGCCGAACGCAGCGCCATGGCCCTCGCCGGAGGGGCGTCCCGTCCTTCGGCCCGCACGCGCTCGGCCACGGCTGCGTACAGCGCCGCCTCGGGGCCCGTGGGGGAGACCACGATGGTCTCTGCCAGCCGCCGCGGCAGCATGAGGGTGACCTGGCTGCGGCGGTGCCGGATCATCACCTCTCCGACCCGGGTCCGCAACGTGGTGAGGTCCCGGGGCGCCGCCGTCGCGTCGGCGCCGTGTCGAGCCCTGAACTGCTTGGCCGTGCCGAGCACGCCCGGGGCGACGAGGCTCGCGAGGTTGAACAGGTCCGAGAGGCGGTTCTCCACCGGCGTCGCCGTGAGGAGCAACAGGTGGCGGCTGCGCAGGTCGCGCACCAGCCGCGAGGAGGCGGTCGAGGGGTTCTTCACCCGGTGTGCCTCGTCCACGACCACGAGGTCCCAGTCGTGACCGACGAGGTGTTCCCGGGTCGGTGACCGCCTCGCCAGGGCGAGGGAGACGATCGACACCGGAGGGGCGACGGCGACGGCAGGGGCGGCGACGGCGGCGACGGCGACGGCAGGGGCGGCCACGGCAGGGGCGGCGACGGCAGGGGCGGCGGCGGCAGGGGTGGAGACCATGGCCGGGTCGCGGGCCTCGGCGCTGCCGACCAGGTGCGTGGCGAGCCCGAACTTGCGCTCGAGCTCTTCGCGCCACTGGGCGACGAGGCCCGACGGGCACACGACGAGCACGCTCCGGGCGAGCCCCCGGAGGCGCAGCTCGCTCAGCACCAGCCCGGCCTCGATCGTCTTGCCCAGCCCCACCTCGTCGGCGAGGATCGCCCGGCCGCGCATCCGGCGGAGCACGGTCTCGGCGGTCTGGAGCTGGTAGTCGAAGGGCTCGAAGCGCAGGTGCCCGATGGAGACGAAGGTGTCGAAGCTCGGGCGCGCCCAAACCTCGCCAGCGG
>JAKAOD010000227.1 GCA_021823365.1 Actinomycetes bacterium
CGATCTAGGGCGTGGGTAGACGTCGCCAGGAACGGCGGCGCCCCCGGGGTGGACGGCGTCCGCATCGCCCAGATAGAGGAGGGCGGCGTCGAAGGGGTCAGGGCGTTCTTGGACGAACTGGCCTCCGAGCTCAAGAACGGCACCTACCGGCCGTTGCCGGTGCGGCGGGTGACCATCGAAAAGTCCGGTGGCGGTGAGCGGCTTCTCGGCGTTCCCGCCATCCGTGATCGGGTGGTCCAAGCTGCGGCGAGACTGCTGCTGGAGCCGATCTATGAGGCTTACTTCCTCGATTGCTTCTTTGATTGTCGGCTCTCGCACTTTGCGCTGCTGGTCGGAGGCGCCCGTGGACCATCACGCAGCCACTGCGAGGGCCTCGATCAATAGAGTGACGGTTTCCTCGTTCAGCGCAGGCACCCCGGAGGAAGCGGAAATTCGCTCGCGCCACAACACCCGACGTAGCTCGGCGAGGGCGTCGGCGAAGGAGGGGAGGCGCTTCTTTGGGTACCAGGGCGTCACCGAGAATCTTGGGCGCTCTCCGCTCACGGTGATGTACCAGATCCAGATCGCCCCGTAGAGGAAGAACGACGGGCCGGCAGCTCGCTCGGGCCCCTTGTCCCTCCAGCTCTGGGGCTGCTGGCCACCGAGGTCCTGCTTCACCTGGCGGTAGCACACCTCGATCGACCACCGGCCGGCGTAGGTCTCCACCACCTCGGCTGGCGCCATCTCGAGGTCGGTGGTGAAGAAGTAGTCGTCGTGCTCGATCCCCTCCGGGTCACGAACGACGACGAGGCGGACGAGCGCCTCGGGGCAGACCTGGTACCACAGCACGTCTTTGGTCCAGACGAGCCGCTTGCTCTTCTCACCTCGCCAGTCGAGCTCGACCTCGCGCCAGGCTCTCGCGCTGGCGGCGAGCTCCGGCGGCGTCGCAAGGCGCTTGCCCTTCCTCCTCGGCCGACCACGCTTGCCGGTCCTCGGCGGTGGGGGGTCGAAGAGCACTGCACCCTGGCGCATTCTGGAGACGACGGCGCAGCGGGCAAGACCATGGCCGGCGAGGGTGGCATAGGCACAGCCTCTCTGCACTCCGGAGTGGACCTCAGGTCATGCCGCTCCCGCGCCGGGCGACCGAGTGCGGTCGCTCAAGAGTGCGGAAGTCGACTGACCAGAGATCGGGATGCTGCCATGCCGCCCCGCAGCCTGACGCGGCATATGCGACAGTTGCACCGGTTGGTCAAGCGAGCATCGCCTGTCCGATCTCTCCCCGCGCATCGCGTGGACGGCAAGAAAGGGTGGGCGCGTCCAGGCCGCTCGCCGGACGATCCATCGTGGGGATCACTCGCTGGTCCGCCGTGCTCGCGCGCGAGTGGTTGCTATGCCGTCGGGGGCCGCTGGTCCTTCGCGCGGCCGTCAGCGGCGGGAGGGCACGAGTGGCGCCGTCTCCGTCGCCGAACCGCTGAGCGCTCCGAAGATCCGACCGAACTCGCCCGGGGACTGCACGACGCCGGAGCAGCAGCTCGAGTACCCGCCGATGCTCGGGTGCGACGGAGAACCGCACGGGGCGTCGTGGCTGGCAGACCAGTCCGAGACGCGTCCGAGGCCCTTCGACTCGGCGGAGCGGACGAGCCCTTCGGCGTCGGTGACGGTGAATGCCTCACCGGGTTGCTCGCCTGGCCGATCTGGACCGTGGCACCCATGTGCTGCCACACCGCGGCGGGATCGAGCGCGATGCCGTGGCTGGAGAAGATCCGCCGGAGCTGGACGCACAAGGCGCCGGGGGCGGCCTCGACGGCCACCAGCGTCGGCGCGGCCGTCCACGAGGGGACGGCCCGAAGTGCATCGTCACGAGGTTGACGCCGGACAGCGCGACGCCCCCGTTCAGCATCGCGTCGACGACGCCTTCGGTGACGAGGAGCATGCCCGCTCGCGCCACCGGCAAGGTGAGCCAGACCTCGACCGGCCGCCGCGGGCGGCCTTTGCCTGGAGCCACCGCAGTGCCGCCACCTGACGCGCGAGCGCCGCGGTGTCCCCCTGGGCAGCCCCCTCGATGTCGAGGTCGACCACCGCGAGGTGGTAGCGGTCGACCACCTCCGCGTAGGCGTGCTCGAGCCCCGGTGCCGACGTGCACGCGGACGTCCTCCCCCCGGCAGCCGCTGTTCACGATCCAGGGCGAGCCTTCGACGGCGCCGTGAGCCGCGCCTATTCCTGCGGCGACGAGCCCGGGGCGAGCATCGCCACCGCGCGCTCGACGGCGTGCCGGGCTCGCGTCAGGCGCCGCTCGAGCTCGGGCCGGCGCTCCTCCCCTGCCTCGACGGCGCGGCGCAGCTCCTCGTAGGCGAGGTCGGCGAGGCGCTCGGCCATCACGGCGAGCCCCGCTCGGACCTCCTCGAGGCGCTCGTCGGAGGCGCTCATCGCGAGCAGGGCCGCGCCGCCCGGCGCGGTCGCCCCACCCCCGTCGCCGGGCTCACGCCAGCGCGACCGCGCCGGGACGAAGCGGCGCCGGCAGGTCGGTCCCGCCCTCGAGGTGGCGGTCGACCGCCGCCGCCGCCGAGCGCCCCTCGGCGATCGCCCAGACGACGAGGCTCTGGCCCCGCGCGGCGTCGCCGCAGGCGAAGACGCCGTCGTGGCTCGTCATGAACGATGCGTCGACGGCGAGGTCGCCCCGGGCGTCGAGCTCGAGGTCGAGGTCGGCGACGACGCCGGTGCGCTCTGGTCCGAGGAATCCGAGGGCGAGGAGGACGAGCTGGCAGTCGAGCTCGAGCGGTGCCCCTCCCGTCGGCTGGAAGCTCACCCGCCCGTCGAGGCGGACCTGTTCGACCGGCGCGGCCCGGAGCGCAGCGACGGCGCCTGTCCCGTCGTCGATGAGCTCGCTCGTCTGCAGCGAGTAGAGCCGCTCGCCGCCTTCCTCGTGGGCGGCGGCGAGGCGGAGGACCACCGGCCAGGTCGGCCAGGGGTTCGACTCGGCACGGGTGGCGGGCGGCTCGGGGAGGATCTCGACCTGGCGGGCCGAGCGCGCCCCCTGGCGGTGGACCGTCCCGAGGCAGTCGGCGCCGGTGTCGCCCCCGCCGAGGATGACGACGTCCTTGCCTGCCGCGGTGATCGGCGGCTCGGGGATCGTCCCCTCGCAGGCGAGGTTCGACCCTTTCAGGTAGTCCATCGCGAAGTGGACCCCGGCGAGGTGCCGGCCCGGCACCTCGAGGTCGCGGGGGCGCGTCGAGCCGATGGCGAGCACGACGGCGTCGAAGCCGTCGAGGAGCTCGGCCGTCTCGACGACCCAGGCGTCGGGGGCCGAGGCGCTGCCGACCTCGCCGGGCCCGGCCGACCCGACGAAGCTCCGCGTGCGGAACACCGTCCCCTCGGCCGCCATCTGGGCGAGGCGGCGGTCGATGACCGCCTTCTCGAGCTTGAACTCCGGCACGCCGTAACGGACGAGGCCGCCGATCCGCTCGGCGCGCTCGAAGACGACGACCTCGTGCCCGGCGCGCGTGAGCTGCTGGGCGCAGGCGAGGCCCGAGGGTCCCGATCCGACGACGGCGACGCGCTTTCCCGTGCTCCTCGACGGCATGACCGGCTCGAGCCCGCGACCCCCCGCCCGCTCGGCGATCTCGAGCTCGACCTGCTTGATGAGGACCGGATCGGAGTTGATCCCGAGCACGCAGGAGCCCTCGCAGGGGGCGGGGCAGAGCCGGCCGGTCATCTCTGGGAAGTTGTTCGTCGCGTGCAGGCGCTCTGACGCCTCGGCCGTTCGGTCCTTGGCGACGAGGTCGTTCCACTCCGGTATCAGGTTGGCGAGCGGGCAGCCCTCGTGGCAGAAGGGGATGCCGCAGTCCATGCAGCGCGCCGCCTGCACGACGAGCTCGCTTCTCGGGAAGGGCTCGTAGACCTCCCTCCAGTCCCGCACGCGGACCTCGACGGGACGGCGGGCCGGGCCCTTTCGCTCGTAGCGGAGAAAGCCTCTCGGGTCACCCATGGGCCGCCGCCATGACCGCCTCCTCGACCGGGACGCCGCGCTCCTTCGCGAGGCGCGTCGCCTCGAGGACCCGCTTGTAGTCCTTCGGCATGACCTTCACGCATGCCTTTAGCGACGCCTCGAGCTCCTCGAGCAGCCGGGCTGCCACCGCCGAGCCGGTCCGTGCCAGGTGGCGCCGCAACAGATCGGCGACGAGCTCGAGGTCGGCCTCGTCGAGCGGCTCCAGGTCGACCATCGCCGTGTTGCAGCGGCGGGGGAAGGTCCCGTCGGGGTCGAAGACGTACGCGACGCCGCCGGACATCCCGGCGGCGAAGTTGCGCCCGGTCGGGCCGATCACGAGCACCCGCCCGCCCGTCATGTACTCGCACCCGTGGTCGCCGACGGCCTCGACGACGGCCGTCACTCCGGAGTTGCGGACGCAGAAGCGCTCGCCCACCTGGCCGCGGACGAACAGCTCCCCGCCCGTCGCCCCGTAGGCGACGACGTTGCCGGCGATGACGTTCTCCTCGGCGGCAAAGGGCGAGCCCTCCGGGGGCCGGAGGATGATCCGTCCCCCCGAGAGGCCCTTGGCGAGGTAGTCGTTGGCGTCGCCGAGCAAGGTGAGCTCGATGCCTCTCGGCAGGAAGGCGCCGAAGCTCTGGCCCGCCGAGCCGCGGAAGGTGCAGGCGATCGTCGCGTCCGGGAGACCCGCCCCGCCGAAGCGGCGCGTGACCTCGTAGCCGAGCATCGTGCCGACGGTGCGGTGGGTGTTGGAGATTCCAAGCTCGAGGCGGACCGTCTCTCCACGCTCGAGGGCCGGGGCGGATCGTGCGATGAGCTCGTTGTCGAGCGCCTTGTCGAGCCCGTGGTCCTGGGCGATGCGCTGGTGGAGGGCGCACTCCCCCCGGACCGGGCGCACCGGCGCGAGCAGCGGCGAGAGGTCCAGGCCGGACGCCTTGTAGTGGCCGGCGGCAGGCCGGACATCGAGGGACTCGACATGGCCGATCGCCTCCTCCAGGCTGCGGAAGCCGAGGGCCGCAAGGTGCTCGCGCACCTCCTCGGCGAGGAAGGTGAAGAACGCCTCGACGAACTCCGGCCTTCCGGTGAAGCGCTTGCGGAGCTCGGGGTTCTGAGTCGCGACGCCGACGGGGCAGGTGTCGAGGTGGCAGACGCGCATCATCACGCAGCCCGAGACGACGAGCGGCGCCGTGGCGAAGCCGAACTCCTCCGCGCCGAGGAGCGCCGCCACGACGACGTCGCGCCCGGTCTTCAGCTGGCCGTCGACCTGGACGACGATGCGGTCCCGCAGCCCGTTGCGGACGAGGGTCTGCTGGGTCTCGGCCAGGCCGAGCTCCCAGGGCGCTCCGGCGTGCTTGATCGACGTGAGCGGCGCCGCGCCGGTGCCGCCGTCCTCTCCGGAGATCAAGACGACGTCGGCGTGCGCCTTCGCCACGCCTGCGGCGACCGTCCCGACGCCGACCTCGGCGACGAGCTTGACGTGGATGCGGGCCCGCGGGTTGGCGTTCTTCAGGTCGTGGATCAGCTGGGCGAGGTCCTCGATCGAGTAGATGTCGTGGTGCGGCGGCGGGGAGATGAGCCCGACGCCCGGCGTCGAGTGCCGGGTCCTCGCGATCCAGGGATAGACCTTGTGGCCGGGAAGCTGGCCGCCCTCGCCCGGCTTGGCGCCCTGGGCCATCTTGATCTGGATGTCGTCGGCGTTGACGAGGTACTCGCTCGTCACCCCGAAGCGTCCCGAGGCGACCTGCTTGACGGCGCTGCGCCGC
>JAKAOD010000228.1 GCA_021823365.1 Actinomycetes bacterium
TCTACCTGACCGGCTACGGCTCCGTCGCGACGATCGGCCCGTTGTTCCTGCTCCAGGTGGTCGCCGCCCTCGTCCTCGCGGCGGGTCTCGCCGCGATCTCCTCCGTGCTGCTGTCCCTCGCCGGCACCCTCTTCTTCCTCGCCACCCTCGGCGGCTACGTGCTCAGCCTCGCTGTCGGGCTGTTCGGGTTCCACGAGGTCCGCACGACGGCGGGCCTCGCCGCCGGTGTCGTCGAGGTTGCCGGGGCCGCGGCCCTCGTGGCGCACGGCGCGCTCCTCGCCAGTCGTCGCGATGCTGCGGGTGCTGACGGCTCGGCGGCGGAGGCCGCCTGGCGTCACCTCGCGGGCAACGCGTGCCGCCTCCTCGGCCAGCGCCGCACCCCGGGCCTGTCCGCAGTGACCGTCGCCGCCGCCGGTGGGCTTGCTCTCGGGCTCGCGTTCGCCTCTGCGCCTCCGGCGTCGGCGGGCGCCCCGGCGGACGTCGTCGCGGTCGACGTCCACGGCTACGGGACGGTCCTCGGGACCACGGGTCACCGGAGCCTGTACCTCCTCTCCTCGGAGTCCCGCGGGCGGATCACCTGCACGGGAGGGTGCCTGTCGCTGTGGCCGCCGCTGCTCGTCCCGGACGGCGCGCGGCCGCGGGCCGGCAAAGGGGTCGCGGGGACGCTCGGTGTCGTCCGCCTTCGAAGCGGCGCCCGCCAGCTCACCTTCAACGGCTACCCGCTCTACACCTTCGTCGGAGACACGGGCGCCGCCGAGGCGGGCGGAGAGGGGATCGCATCGAACGGCGGGGTCTGGTACCTCGTCAAGGCCGGGTCGACGGCGCCGAGCGCGTCCCCCGTCCGCCACCGCCAGGCGCCGGCGTAGGCTCGGGCTCCGGTGGCGAGATGACGCTCGACGACGCCGTGGGCGAGGCGTGCCCCGGCGCGCCGGCATGCGGTGAGGAGGTGTGCATCACCTGCTCCGACGAGGCCGTCGAGGCCCGGGTCGTCGAGCTGCGCCCGGGCGGGTTGGCCGTCGTCGAGGTCGCATCCGCACGTGCCGGCATGGAGCAAGAGCTCGTGAGCGTGACGCTCGTCGACGCCGTGGCCGGAAGCCGTGTCCTCGTGCACGCCAAGGAGGCGATCGCGCTCCTCGACCAACCGCAAGAACGCTGAGCGGCGTACGCGCCCTCCGCTGGCGGATCCGCGTCGAGGGGATCGTCCAAGGCGTTGGCTTCCGTCCCTTTGCCCACGCCCTCGCCACGCGCCTCGGGCTTGCCGGGTTCGTCGGCAACGACGTCGCGGGGGTCATCATCGAGGCCGAGGGCCCCCCGGTACTGCTCGCGCAGTTCGTCTCGGCGCTCGAGACCGCCGCGCCGCCCCTCGCGGTCGTTGAGCGCGTCCGGGCGGAGGCGGTCCCGACGCGCGGCGGGTCGGGATTCTCCATCGTGCCGAGCCAGTCCTCGGCGCCGGCTGCAGCGCTCGTCGCGCCGGACACAGCGACCTGCGTCGACTGCCTGCAGGAGCTGTTCGACCCGGCCGACCGCAGGTATCGATACCCCTTCGTCAACTGCACGAGCTGCGGCCCCCGCTTCACCATCGTCGCCCGGGTGCCCTACGACCGGGTGAACACGTCGATGGCCCCGTTCGCCATGTGCGCCGATTGCGCCCAGGAGTACGCCGACCCGGGGAACCGCCGGCACCACGCCGAGCCGACTTGTTGCCCCGCCTGCGGGCCGACCCTGCGGCTGCTCGACGCCGACGGGGATCCGCTCGACGCCGACGGGGATCCGCTCGCCGCCGACCGCCACGCGCTCGGCCGCGACACGGTCAGCGCCGCCGCGGGCATGATCGGTGACGGGGCGATCCTCGCGGTAAAGGGGCTCGGCGGCTACCACCTCGCGGCTGACGCGACGAACGAGGCGGCGGTCGCCGCGCTCCGGGCGCGCAAGCGCCGGGAGGACCGACCCTTCGCCGTGATGGTCGCCGACCTCGAGACAGCCCGGTCGCTTTGCACGGTCTGGCCGGACGAGGAGGTGCTGCTCACCAGTCCGCGCCGTCCAATCGTGCTCCTCGAGCGGCGGTGCGCCAGCTCGGTCGCGCCGTCGGTCGCGCCGTCGGTCGCGCCGGGCAACCGTCGTCTCGGGTTGATGCTTCCCTACACGCCGCTGCACCATCTGCTGGCGAGGGAGATCGGACGGCCGTTCGTCCTCACGAGCGGGAACCTCTCCGACGAGCCGATCGTGTATCGGGACGACGACGCCAAGGCGCGCCTCGTAGGGGTCGCCGATGCATTCGTCGTCCACGACCGGGCGATCCTTGTCCGCGCCGACGACTCCGTCACCCAGTCGTTCCGGGGAAGGGAGCTGATCCTCCGCCGCTCCCGGGGCCACGCGCCGGCGCCGCTGCCGCTCGGTCTTCCCCCGGCGCGGACCGTCCTCGGCTGCGGCGCCGAGCTGAAGCACACCTTCTGCGTGACAAGGGGCCGCCACGCCTTCCTCTCCCAGCACATCGGCGACCTCGAGAGCTACGAGACGCTGCGGTCCTTCACCGAGGGAGTCGAGCACCTCTGCGGCCTCCTCGAGGTGCGGCCGGCCCTCGTCGCCCACGACCTCCATCCGGAGTACCTCTCGACGAAGTACGCGCTGTCGCTCGAGGGCGTCGAGACCCTCGGCGTCCAGCACCACCACGCACACGTCGCGTCCTGCCTCGCCGACAACGGCGAGCGCGGGCCGGTGATCGGCGTCGCCTTCGACGGCGTCGGGTACGGCTCCGACGGGACGCTCTGGGGCGGGGAGCTGCTCGTCGCCGATCTCACCACCTTCGAGCGCGCCGGGCACCTCGAGACGGTCGCGCTGCCCGGCAGCGCGAGCGCGATCAAGGAGCCGTGGCGGATGGCGGCGGCGTGGCTCGACGCCGCGCTCGACGGGGAGGTGCCAGAAGACCTTGCCGTTGTCCGGCGCAACTCGCCGCGCTGGGCCGACGTCGTCGCCATCGCCCGCTCGAGAGTCGGCTCACCCACGACCTCGAGCGCCGGCCGCCTTTTCGACGCCGTCGCCGCGATCGTCGGGGTGCGGGACGCCGTCAACTACGAAGGGCAGGCGGCCGTCGAGCTCGAGCAGCTTGCCGATGCGAGCACCCCCGAGGCCTACCCGGTCGCCGTCGGGACCGTCGCCGAGGTGGGTCAGGCGGCATCGGTGGTCCTTGCCGCAGGCCAGCTCGTGCGTGCCGTCGTCGAGGACCTCCGCCGTGGCACGGGCGCGCCCGTCGTATCGGCACGCTTCCACAACGGCCTGGCCGGCGCCGTCGTCGCGGCGTGCGCGGCGCTGAGGGAGCGCACCGGTCTCTCGGACGTCGCCCTCTCAGGAGGCGTCTTCCAAAACCGGCTCCTTCTCGGCCGAGCCGTCACCGGGCTCGAGTCCTCGGGGTTCCGGGTCCTCGTCCACTCGCGCGTCCCTCCCAACGATGGCGGCATCAGCCTCGGCCAGGTGGCGGTCGCGGTCGCCCGGGACCCGGCAGCCCGAGGCTCCTGACCGGCGGGGCCCGCCCGCTCCTCAGGGGAGCGGCCGTCCGCCCTCCCGCTCTGCAAGCGCCGCCCTCCTATCGAGCGGGACGTGCGCGATGTGGGCGGTCGTGGAGTTGGAGGAGGTCTGCGGCGTGCCCGCGGCGTAGCCGACTCGAGGTCGCCCACCTTCTCCTCGCCAGCGCGTTCCGAGCCCGACGCCTGTCGCCGGTGCGAGCGGACGTCGGTCTCCAGGTCCCCCGGACCCGCCGGCGGCAGCTCCCACTCGGCGTCGATCGCCGCAACCGCGCGACGCGCGGAAGGGAGGACGCGCCGCTTCGCGGCACGGCTCTGTCGCAGGAGGGGCCGCGCACCCTCCCCGCTGCCGCGCGGAGGCAAAGTCTCCCGGGGTGCAGTGGTGCGGCGCATCGTCCCCCTATCGGTGCTGGTTGCCAGCGGTTGCGACCTGTCCGCAAGGCTCCCTTGGGTGGGGAGCGTCCCAGCAGGGGCGAGAGCGCTAACGCCCCGCGAGGCACCCGAGATCTGCGGGTGCGGCGAGGCTCAGCGGATCCTCGCCACGACGCAGCGCCGGGGCGCGCTGTGGGCGTCGGTGACCACCGCCGACCGCGCGGCGGATCGCATCCTGCGCCGCTCCCGCTCGGTGGTCCCGCCCCAGATGCCCTTCAGCTCCGGCTCGGCGAGCGCCTCGGCGAGGCACTGCTCGCGAACCGGGCAGGTCCTGCAGTAGGCCAGCCCGAGCAGGGGAAGCTCTTGACGCTCTGGGAAGAAGAGCCGCGGGTCAACGCCGCGGCAGCGCGCCCGCTCGGCCCACGGGAGCGTGTTCGGATCCTCGATGGCCATGGGGCACCTCCGAAAGCCGCTTCACATGACATGGCAAGTGTGGCAAGCGGACCTTGTGGGCCTCTGGGTTTGCATTGGGAAGTACCTGTGAAACGGTCAGCCTTCGACTTCGAAGAACGATCCGAGATGCTGAACGCCCGTCTCCATTGGTGTCACGGCAGTCCGGGGCCCCTCGCTCCGCCAGCGACGGGCGCTTGCGGGCTGTTGGTGGCTCAGCCCAACTGCGAGGTGAGGAACTGTGCCACGGTGGCGTCGAGCGACGCCCGCGAGGGCACCTCGCCCGGGGTGTGCAGACCGTGCTGGCCGCCTCTTGCAAGGATGAGGTGCACCTGGACCCTCGCGGCGGCGAGACGGGCGACGAAGGCCCCCGACTCCGCCAGCGGGACGACGTTGTCGGCTGTCCCTTGCAAGATGAGTGTCGGCAGGTCCCCGGGGGTGACGTGGTCGAGTGGGCTCGCCAGCTGAGCGCCGGCGCTGCTGCCGAGGACGGCGATCCGGTTCGGGTCAGTGCCGCGCGCCGCGGCGTGCGCCCGCAACGAGCGCATCGCGCACGAGACGTCCTCCATCTGGTCGGGCCAGCGACAACGGGGCGCGAGCTGGTATGAGATCGACAGGGCCTGGCCGTCGACGACGCAGCAGGTCATCGACTGGATCTCGACGGCTGGGCGGCTCGCCGAGGCGGCCGCGCGGCTCGCCGAGGCGGCCGGCGTGAGGAAGACCGAGTACGGCGACACGGTGAACGCAAGCCCCGTGGCGATGACCACGGCGCGGGCGTGTCGCGCCCAGCGCCCAGCAGGGGCCATACCCCTGACGGTACCGGGCGCTCGTCAGGACGCTGTCAGGCACCTACCGCCCCGGTCCGCCGCCGGCCAGCCGGCGCCGACCGATCTCCGATCCGGGCGCGCTTCGTGCGACCGTCAGGCTCCGGCCTTCACCGCAGCCGAGCGACCGAGCACCTTTCCCTTGCCGTTGAGGGCGAGCACCTCGACGAATGCTCCCGTGCCTGGCGCGGGGATCGTGGTCTCGAACCCCTGAGACGCGCTCGTCAGGAGCGGGTGGAGGTCGGCGGCGGACACACCCGTCAGCACCCGCCACTGCACGACGCCAGTGGCACCGTTCCAGCTCATCGCCAGCTCGAACTTGCCGGCCTGGTGGAGGACGACGAGCGACGGCTTGGTGGCGGGCGTGGCCGTCCACGAGCGCAGGTAGACCCGGTAGCTGTCGTCGCCCGCCGGCAGGCGGGCGTCGTAGAGGAGGCTCCGGTTCGATGAGTACTCCGAGTAGCCGGGGGCGGTCCCCCATCCGACGACGCTGTCGCCGTCGGCCAGGAGCTGCACGTTGCCAAGGGCGGTGGCGAGGACTCCGGCGTGCGTGACGGC
>JAKAOD010000229.1 GCA_021823365.1 Actinomycetes bacterium
GGCTTCCTGAACCTGTTCTCCGGCGGCGCGCTCGTCCGGCTCGCCATCTTCGGGCTCGGCGTCATGCCCTACATCACGAGCTCGATCATCATCCAGCTGCTCGCCACGGTGATCCCCAAGCTCGAGGAATGGAGGGACCAGGGCGCAGTCGGGCAGAAGAAGATCACCCAGACGACGCGCTACCTCACGATCGCGCTCGCCCTCATGCAATCGACCGGTCTGGTCTACGCCTTCCACGGCCACGACTCCGCGCTGATCGGGACGAGCATCAACCTCATCCCGAAGTTCACCGTCCAGCTCGCGGCGTTCATGGTCCTGTGCCTCACCGCCGGCACCGCGTTCGTCATGTGGCTCGCCGAGGTGATCACCCAGCGGGGGATCGGTCAGGGGATGTCGATCCTGATCTTCGCCAACGTCGTCGCCTCGATCCCTTCGGGCGGGAAGGGCCTCTACGAAGAGGGCGGGGCCTTCAAGTTCGGCATCATCATGGCGGTGTCGGTCGTGCTCTTGGTGTGCATCGTGTTCATGACACAGGGGCAGCGGCGGATCCCTGTCACGTTCGCGAGGCGCATGGCGGGCCGGAGGATGTACGGCGGACAGAGCACCTACATCCCGCTCAAGGTGAACCAGTCCGGCGTCATCCCGATCATCTTCGCCAGCTCGGTGCTGTACATCCCGGTGCTGCTCAGCAACGTGGTCCCGTCGAGCAGCTTCCAGAACTGGGTCCGGAACAACATCACCCCGACGTCGCTCTTCTACATTCTCATGTACTTCGTGCTGATCCTGGCCTTCACCTTCTTCTACGTGTACGTCGCCTTCGATCCCCACCAGCAGGCGGACATCATCCGCAAGCAGGGTGGGTTCGTGCCCGGGATCCGCCCCGGCGGGCCCACCGAGCGCTACTTCTCCCACATCCTGAACCGCATCACGGTCCCCGGGGCCTTCTTCCTCGGCGCGGTGGCGGTCATTCCGTCGCTGCTCATGGCGCTGTGGAACCTCAACAGGTTCCCCTTCTACGGCATCACCCTCCTCATCTCGGTCGGCGTCGCGCTCACAACGATGCGCCAGATCGACAGTCAGCTCATGATGCGCAACTACGAGGGATTCCTGAAGTAGGGCCTGGGTGGTTCCCGGCGTCAGGCTCGTGGTCCTCGGCAAGCAGGGAGCTGGCAAGGGGACGCAGTGCGTGCGGCTCTCGCACCATTACGTGGTGCCGCACGTCTCGACCGGGGACATGCTCCGGCGCGAGGTGAAGGCCAAGACGAGCTTCGGACTTCGGGCCAAGAAGCTGATGGACGACGGCGAGCTGATCCCCGACGACCTGATCATGGAGATGGTCGCGGCACGCCTGGTCGAGCGTGACGCCCGGGTGCGAGGCTTCGTCCTCGACGGCTGCCCGCGCACCGTCGCCCAGGCCGAGCAGCTCGACGAGATCCTCCTCCCGGGACGCCTCGACCTCGTGGTCGACCTGGACGTGCCGACCTCCGTCGTCCTGAAGCGCCTGGCCTCGCGGCGGGTGTGCGTCGACTGCGGGACGAACTACTCGGTCTCCTCCCCGCCGTCGGTGAACTGGACGTGCGACGTCTGCGGCGGCGAGGTCGTCCAGCGCGAGGACGACACCGAAGAGGCGATCCGGCGACGCCTCGAGCTCTACGAGCGATCGACCGCGCCGCTGCTCGAACGCTACGAGGCAGCGGGGCTCCTGGCCCGGGTGAGCGGCACGGGTCCCGCCGACGCGGTCGCCCGGCGCTGCGTGCACGCTATCGACGAGCGGCGGGCGTGACCGGCGGGACGCCGCAGGCGGGCAGGACGGAGACGGAGGGCGCACCATGAGGCGCAATGCACAGGAGCTGCAGAAGATGCGCCGCGCCGGCAAGGTTGTCGCCGAGATGCACGAGGTCACCCGCACGGCGGCACGGCCGGGTGTCACCACCCGCGAGCTCGACGTCGCCGCCCGGAGGGTGCTCGAGCGGCGAGGGGCGACCTCCAACTTCCTCGGGTACCACGGGTTCCCCGCGGTGATCTGCACCTCGCCGAACGACATGGTCGTCCACGGCATCCCCGGCGACTACCGCCTGCGGGAGGGGGACGTCCTCTCGATCGACTGCGGGGCGATCGTGGAGGGCTACCACGGGGACGCGGCCTTCACGATGGCGATCGGCGACGTCGCCCCGATCGCCCGACGCCTGATCGAGGTGACCGAGCGGAGCCTGTGGGCCGGCATCGACCAGCTCCGTAAGGGCAACCGGCTCCACGAGGTGGGCCGTGCCGTCGAGCAGGTGGCCGGGGCGGCGGGGTTCTCCGTCGTCCGCGAGTACGTGGGCCACGCCATCGGCACCGCGATGCACGAGCAGCCACAGGTCCCCAACTACTGGCCCGGGTCTCCCGGGCCGACCCTGAAGACCGGCATGGTCTTCGCCGTCGAGCCGATGGTGAACGTGGGTGGGCCCGAGACGAAGCTGCTCGACGACGGCTGGAGCGTGGTCACGCTGGACGGCTCCCTCTCCGCCCACTTCGAGCACACGATCGCAGTCACCGACGACGGCCCCGAGGTCCTCACCTTGCCGTGAGCCCCTTGCGGTCGGGAGCGGGGCGCGACGGGGTGCCCTGCCAGGGCCAGCGGCCTGCCCCGCTGGCAATTCACCGGCGATGCGGTAAACTTCCGGACTGCCTCGCCGCTGCCCCGGCTGGTCGGGGCCGTTCACCATTTCGTGGTCCGGCGCAGCTGCGTCCGGAGCCGAGGAGCGAGTCGAGGAGAGTCACCTGCCGAAGCCGAAGGAAGACGCCATCGTGCTCGAAGGCACCGTGGTGGAACCGCTGCCCAACGCGATGTTCCGCGTGGAGCTCGAGAACGGGCACAAGGTGCTGGCCCACAGCTCCGGGAAGATGCGCATGCACCGAATCCGCATCCTGCCGGGTGACAAGGTCCAGGTCGAGATCACGCCGTACGACCTGAACCGCGGTCGGATCACCTACCGGTACAAGTGAGGCAGGCAGGAAGGAACGCCATGAAGGTGAGACCCAGCGTCAAGCCGATCTGCGAGAAGTGCAAGGTGATCCGCCGGCACGGCCGCGTGGTCGTGATCTGCGAGAACCCCCGGCACAAGCAGCGGCAAGGCTAGGACAGGAGAGAGCAGCAGATGGCCCGCATCGCCGGAGTGGACGTCCCGCGTGAGAAGCGCGTGGAGGTCTCGTTGACCTACATCTACGGGATCGGCCCCACGCGGGCCCGGGAGATCCTCGCGCGCACGGGAGTGGACCCGGACACCCGGGTGCGCGACCTCACCGACGAGGAGGTGATCCGCCTGCGCAGCGACATCGACTCGAACCTCGAAGTGGAAGGAGACCTGCGCCGGGACGTCGCCCAGGACGTCAAGCGAAAGATGGAGATCAACTGCTACCAAGGAGTCCGGCACCGTCGCGGCCTGCCGGTTCACGGGCAGCGCACGCACACGAACGCCCGCACGCGAAAGGGCCCGAAGAAGACGGTGGCCGGGAAGAAGAAGGTTCGCAAGTAGATGCCGAGGCCGACCAAGCAGCAAGGAGCCTCACGGAGGCCGCGCCGCCGGGAGCGGAAGAACGTGAGCTACGGCGTGGCTCACATCAAGAGCTCGTTCAACAACACGATCGTCTCGATCGCCGACCCCGAGGGCAACGTGCTCGCCTGGGCGTCTGCGGGGAACGTGGGCTTCAAGGGCTCGCGCAAGTCGACGCCGTTCGCCGCGCAGCTCGCCGCAGAAGCCTGCGCGCGCAAGGCGATGGAGCACGGCGTCCGCAAGGTGGACGTGCTCGTGCGCGGGCCGGGCTCCGGGCGGGAGACGGCGATCAGGTCTCTGGCAGCGGTGGGCATCGAGGTCGTCGGGATCAAGGACGTCACCCCGATCCCGCACAACGGCGTTCGCCCCAAGAAGCGGCGACGGGTCTGAGGTAGGCGATGGCACGCTATACGGGTCCCGTCTGCCGCCTCTGCCGGCGCGAGCGCACGAAGCTCTTCTTGAAGGGCGAGCGGTGCTTCTCGCTCAAGTGCCCGGTGTCCGAGGCGGTCACCGATCGGCACAGCCGTGCGTACCCGCCCGGGGAGCACGGCCGTGACCGGATGCGCCAGGGGTCGGAGTACCTCGCCCAGCTGCGGGAGAAGCAGAAGGCACGCCGCATCTACGGCATCTTCGAGAAGCAGTTCCGGAACCTCTACGCGGAGGCCGACCGTCTTCCCGGCATCACCGGCGAGAACCTGCTGCGGATGCTCGAGATGCGCCTCGACAACGTCGTCTTCCGTGCCGGCTGGGGCGCGAGCCGGGCGCAGGCGCGCCAGTTCGTGCGCCACGGTCATGTGCTCGTGAACCAAAAGCGCGTCACGATCCCGAGCTACCGCGTCCGCAAGGGCGACCGGGTCTCGCTCCGGGAGCCGTCCCGCGAGATCTTCGTGGTGCGGCGCAACATGGACACCCTCGACCGGCGGCGCCCGCCCTGGATCGAGGCGTCAGACGGGGGCTTCAGCGTGGAGGTGCTGAACCCGCCGCTGCGCGACCACATCGACGAGCCGGTGCAAGAGCAGCTGATCGTCGAGTACTACTCAAGGTAACGATCGAGGAACCAACGCCGATGCTGATCATCCAACGACCCAACGTCGAAGTTCTCGACGAGGACGGCGGCGACCGCCAGCGGTTCGCCGTCGGCCCGCTCGAGCCAGGGTTCGGCCACACCCTCGGGAACGCGCTCCGGCGGACGCTGCTCTCGTCCATCCCCGGCGCGGCCGTGACCCAGGTGCGCTTCGACGACGCCCTCCACGAGTTCGCCACCCTGCCGGGAGTGAAGGAGGACGTGACCGACATCATCTTGAACCTGAAGGACCTTCTGGTCCGGGTGGACTCGGACGAGCCGGTGACGCTCCGCTTCGACAAGCGCGGCCCCGGCGACGCGGTCGCAGGCGACCTGCAGACGAGCCCCGACGTCGAGATCCTGAATTCCGACCTCCACCTCGCCACGCTGAACGCCAAGGGCCACCTCGCCTTCGACGTCACGGTGGAGCGCGGGCGCGGCTACGTGTCCGCGGACCGGAACAAGAGGTCCTCTGTGATCGGCGTGATCCCGGTCGACTCGATCTTCTCGCCCGTCCGAAGGGTCACCTTCCAGGTGGAACCCGTGCGGGTCGAGCAGTCCACCGACTTCGACCGCCTGGTGCTCGACATCGAGACGGACGGCTCGATCACCCCGCGCGAGGCGCTCGCCTCGGCGGGCGACACGCTGCGGGCCCTCGTAGGGCTCGTTGCCGACCTGGAGGAATCGCCCCAGGGCCTCGAGCTCGGCGAGGTGGGCAGCGTGTCGGGCGGCTCTCCGGACCTCGACCTGCGGATCGAGGAGCTGGACCTCTCGGAGCGGCCGCGCAACTGCCTCAAGCGTGCGCAGATCAACACCATCGGCGAGCTCGTCCAGCGCACCCCCGACGAGCTCCTCGCCATCACGAACTTCGGCCAGAAGTCCCTCGACGAGGTTGCCCAGCGCCTCGACGAGCGTGGGCTGTCGCTGCGGAGCAAGGACTGAGGACGGGACATGCAGGGGACGCCGAAGCGGGGCCGCCGCATGGGCGGTGACGCCGCGCACCAAAAGGCCATGCTGGGCAACCTGGTCGCATCGCTCATCGCCGCGGAGTCGCTCGTGACCACCGAGTCGAAGGCCAAGATGCTGCGGCCCGTCGCGGAGAAGTGCGTCACCGCGAGATCG
>JAKAOD010000230.1 GCA_021823365.1 Actinomycetes bacterium
GTTGGGGTAGAGCAGGGGCGAGAGGTTCCCCTTCTGCACCGCATAGGACCCGTACTGCACGTTCAGGGGGCGCTTGAAGGCTTCCTGCTTCAGCTCCCCGGGGTTCGACTTGGAGAACTGCGCAAGGATGTAGTCCTCGACGACCGCGGCGTCGGCGCGGTGCGTCGCCACCTGGAGAAGCGCGGTCGTGTCGTCGGAGAAGGTCTGCAGCTTCGCCTTCGGGAACGTGGTCTGCGCGAGCTGCGCGTCAGTCGAGCCCTGCAGCGCGGTGATGGTCCGGGCCGGGGAGTTCCACGCCGAGATCGTCGCCGGGATCTTCGAGTTCGCGGGCACGGCGAGGATCAGCGCGTAGGGGACGTACGGCCTGCTGAACGAGACCGCCTTCGAGCGCGCCGGCGTGGCGTCGAGGCCGACCGACACCATGTCGAACTTCTTCGCCTGCAGTCCGGGGATGAGGCCGTTGAAGTCGAGGTTCTGGATCTGCAGCTTCACACCCATCGCCTTGGCGATCTTGTGCAGGAGCACGACGTCGTAGCCGGCGGGCTGGCCCGAGGCCGTGAGGTACATCTCGGGCTTGAACTGCAGGTCCATCCCGACCGTCAGCGTGCCCGGATTGACGAGGTGGTACGGGTTCGCCGCGTGGCGGGTTGCGCCTGCGGCGGCCGCGCCCCCGAGCGTCAATCCGACGCCGCCGACACCGAGCGCGGCGATGGCCGCGGCGGCGACGGAACGGCGAACGGTCATACGTACAGTCATGTCCCCTCCCTTTGTTGGTGCTGCTGACAATCGATGGAGCGCCTCATGCGCCGTGGCCGGCGGTGACCGGCGCTGCGCCGGAGATGCCGGCCGTGCCGGCGGCGATCAGCTCGAGGCGGCGCCGGTGACGGCTCGTCAGAAGGTCCGACATGCGTCCCGAGGAGGGCTTCGCGAGCACCCGCTCGATGAGGCGGAAGAGGAAGTCGAGGAGGAACGCCACGACGACGTAGAACGCGGCGGCGACGGTGTAGAGCACGAAGGGCTGGAAGGCCGTCGACTCGATGTTCTGTGTCACCCGGATGAGCTCGAGCAGGCCGATGATGGAGAAGACCGAGGTGTCCTTCACCATGCCGATGAACATGCTCCCGACGTTCGGGATGGCGATCTTGGTCGCCTGCGGCAGCGTCACGTGGAGGAAGACGCGGGCGCGGTGGAGCCCGAGCGCGAGCCCGGCCTCGCGTTGGCCCTTCGGGACCGCCTGCAGCGCGGCGCGGTAGATCTCGGCGATGAACGCGCCGTAGAGAAGGACGAGCGCGACGACGCCGGCGGCGAAGGGAGAGAGGTTGATGCCGAGGATCAACGACCACCCGAAGTAGACCCACAGCACGCTGACGAGCGCGGGGATGCCCCGGAAGACATTGACGTAGAGCGCCGCGATCCAGCTGACGGCTGGACGTGACGTCCGTCCGAGCGCCACGAGGAGCCCGACGACGACGGAGATCACGAGCGCGACCGCGGCCACTTCGATGGCGACGGCGAGACCGGACAGGAGCTGTCCGCGGTAGTCCCACGCGACGCTCCAGTTGAACGTGGTCGCAAGCATCACAGCACCGCTCCGATGAACTGGCGAGTGCGGGGGTTTTCGCAGTTGTCGAAGAAGCCGCGCGCCCCGGACTCGACGATGACGCCGTGCTCCATGAACACGTTGAAGTCCCCGATCTCGCGTGCGAAGTTGAGCTCGTGGGTGACGATCACCATCGTCATGCCGGACTCGGCGAGCTTGCGCATGGCGGCGAGGACTTCGCCGACGAGCTCGGGATCGAGGGCGGATGTGGGCTCGTCGAAGAGCATCACCTGCGGGTCGAGGCTCACGGCGCGGGCGATTGCAACCCGCTGCTGCTGGCCGCCGGAGAGCTGGGAGGGGTAGTGCGCCGCCCAGCGCAAGAGCCCGACGCCCGCGAGCGCTGCCGCGGCGCGCTCCTCGGCCTCGGCGCGCTTCATGCCGCGGGTGCGGCGGAGAGCGAGAACGATGTTGTCGAGCGCCGACAGGTGCGGGAAGAGGTTGAACTGCTGGAAGACCATGCCGACCCGCCGCCGGAGCTCGAGGGGGGTGCCGCGCACGCATCCCGGCTCGCCGCCACGCCCGTATTCCACGCCGAGCACCCTCAACGAGCCGCGGTCGGGCTCCTCGAGCAGGTTCAGCGTCCGCAGCAGCGTCGACTTGCCCGAGCCGGATGGCCCGAAGATGACGACGTGCTCGCCTGCCTGCACGCAGAAGTCGACGTCGCGCAGGACTTCGAGGTTGCCGAAGCGCTTGCACAGCCCGGTCACCTCGATGACGGCGCCCGTAGGTGCGCCGCGGGCGCCGCTCGCGCCGGAGGGCATGGCCGCAGCGGCCGCCCGGCCGGCTCTCGCGAGCTCCACGTGTGCCGGCACGTCTCCCGCCCGCGTGATCATCGAGCGGCGAGGCGCGCCGCGCGTGCACGCGGCGCGCCCGATCCGCCAGCGTGGTGGCATGGCGCGGGGGAGTCGCACCGGACGACGTCGGCGCCGCAGCGGGCGCGCACGCCGCTCTGGCGTGGCGTGGCGCGAGCGGAGGTCGTCTCGACGAGCCACGGGTAGAGATCCGTCAACTGCCCCCCTCCCAGGCACTGCAAGGTGCGCTGGCTGCGGTTCCTCCAGGTGCGCAATGCGAACCACCGTTCGGTTCGCGATATTGCACTCGGGCGTCCTCCGTGTCAACTCTTTGCCGGGCCGCCGACCCGTCCCCGCCCGGGTCGTTGTGTGGCCGCTACCCGTCGCCGTGGGGCCGCTCGCCGGGGGGCACGTCGCCGCGAGGCGTGACGAACGCAGGGTGACGCCGCCGGAACGCCTCCAGGGCCATCAGGCAGCGGTCCCGCCACTCGACGCTCTGCTCCCAGAGAGGGCGCGGAAAGCGGTGCGCGACCGCGGCGGCGACGCGTGCGACGAGATCGGGTGTCCACGGGTCGTCCTCGCCGCGCTCCGCGCCCATGCGTGCGTAGGCCGGCCCGAGCCGGCGGGCGTGCGCCTCGATCCCGCCGCGGGTGTTCAGCTCGGCCGTCTCGAAAGGGCCGATGATCGACCAGCGGCGGCCGAGCGCCTCGCGCATCACCCGGTCGATGTCCTGCGGCTCGACGACGCCGTCGCGCACGAGGCAGTACGCCTCGCGCAGCACCGCACCCTGGAGCCGGTTGAAGACGAAACCCTCCACCTCGCGATGGAGGACGACGGGGGACATCCCGACCGCGCTCAGCAGCGCGTCGGCTGTCTCGAGCGCGCTCGGGCGCGTGAAGGGTGCGGGCACGATCTCGACGATCGGGAGGAGATAGGGCGGGTTCCCGGGGTGCGCGACGAGGCAGCGCCCGGCGCCGGCGAGGCCCTCCACGACCTGGGAGATCGGCAAGGCCGACGAGGATGAGGCGAGCACGACGGCGTCGGGGGCAAGGGCGTCCATCTCGGCGAAGAGCTGACGCTTCAGCGCGAGCTCCTCGGGGGCGCACTCCTGCACGTACACGACACTCCCCACCGCGTCGGCGAGCTCGTCGGTGACCTGCACCCGCGCGGCGATGAGGTCGGCGGCCTCATCGAGCAGCCCCGCGACGTCGAGGTCACGCAGGCGACGCAAGAGCTCTCCCGGCGCGTCTGCCCGGCGTCCTGGATCGGGGTCGTAGAGCGTGACGTCGCGTCGGGCGCGGGCGAAGACGAGTGACCAGGCGACGCCGATGCTTCCCGCACCGACGACGCCGATCCCCGACGGCGGGTCCTGCGGCCTGTCGCTCTGCGCCACGGATTTCGTCTCCTGTGGGGCATCGGCTAGCGTGCTGTTCGCTAGTCGGACATAGTGGACGGGGAGCGAACATAGCGTGAACGCCGCAGGTTGTCGATCTGCCGCTGTGCGAGGGCGCGCCGCGTCGCACTCGGGGCGCGAAGCGCTGCTGTTCTCACACCGGGAAGGGGCCCCGCTGGCGCTCGACGCGCATTCCGCTCGCGACCGGTGTCATGCAGGCCCGGGTGTTGGGGACGCCGTCCACGACGACGAGGCAGTCGAAGCACACGCCCATGCCGCAGTAGTAGCCACGCGTGGCCCCGTGCGCGGTCGTGCGGGTCGCCGGGCCCGCTTCGGCGATGAGGGCGGCGGCGACCGTCTCGCCCGCGTACGCACGCACGCGCTGGCCGTCGACCTCGATCTCGACGGCCTCGCCGCGTTGCACGCCGTCGCGGGGACCGAGCGGCATCCGGCCGCGGGGGAACGTCTTCATGGCGGGATCGTAACCGCCCGAGGATTTCGTAGGCGATGAGCGCCGGCGTGTCGTCCCGGGCCGGGTTGCTCGCCGGCCGCGTCGCCGTCGTCACCGGAGGGGCGTCGGGCCTCGGCGCGGCGATCGTGCGCTGCTTTGCTCGAGAGGGGGCGGTGGGCACCGTTCTCGACGTCGCGCCGGTTGCGGACGAGGCGCTCCCGAGCGCGTGGCGTGCGCTCGCCGTCGAGGTTCGCGATCCCGAGAGCGTCGCCGGCGCGTTCGCCGAGGTGGTGGGGACCGTCGGCCGACCCGATGTCGTCGTCGCCAACGCCGGCATCGTGCCGCCGTGGAGCGACAGCGCCCACGTCGACGTCGACGAGTGGGAGCGGGTGTTCGCCGTCAACGTGCGCGGGGTGATGCTCACGATTCGTGAAGCTCTCCGGGTGATCGGCGAGCACGGCGCCAGCATCGTCGCGATGTGCTCGCTCAACGGCTGGAAGGGCGACCCGCACATCCCGGCCTACGTCGCGAGCAAGCATGCGGTGCTCGGCCTCGTCCGTTCGGTCGCGCTCGACGTCGGGCGCACCAACGTGCGCGTCAACGCCGTCGCGCCGGGCCCGGTCGCGACCGCAGCGCTTGTGGCGCGCGTCGCCGACCGTGCTGCGCGCACCGGCCTCGACGTCCCTGCGGCGCTCGCGCAAGCCGCGGAGCAGACGGCACTCGGCCGGATCGCGACCGCCGAGGAGGTGGCACACGCCGTGCTCTTCCTCGCCAGTGACCTCTCCTCGGGGATCACCGGCCACCTCCTGCCGGTGGACGGGGGAATGGGCTGACGCCGTGGTGAACCGATTCCGCAGTGCGAGCAGTCCGAAAGGACGACGGCGATGATTGACCTCAGCGGGAAGACCATCTTGCTGACCGGCGCCTCACGAGGCATCGGCGCCGCGACGGCCGAGGTGCTCGGCCGGGCGGGCGCCAGTCTCGTCGCCCACTACGCGCGCGACCTCGACGGCGCGCAGGCGGCCACAGCGGCGATCCCGGGCGAGCGCAAGTTGCTCGTCGCGGCAGATTTCGAGTGTCCCGGCGCGGCGAGGGAGCTGTGGCGCGAGGCAGTCGAGTGGCGCGGCGGGATCGACGTCGTCGTTGCCAATGCGGCGATCATGCCCGAGTCCGCGATCGACGCCGAGGACGAGGAGTGGGACGAGGCGTGGCAGCGCGTGCTGCGGGTCAACGTCATCGAGCCGGCGAGCCTTCTTCGCGAGGCGGTCCGGCACTTTCGCACCCGCGGCGGCGGGACCATCGTCTCGATGGCGAGCTGGGTGGCCGAGCAGGGCTCGGCCATACCGCAGCTGACTGCGTACGCGGCGAGCAAGGCAGCGATCCGCGCCCTGACGCAGACCATCGCTCGCGTCCACGCCCGCGACGGCGTCCTCGCCTACGCGATCGCGCCGGGAATCGTGCGGACGCGCATGTCGGAGATCTC
>JAKAOD010000231.1 GCA_021823365.1 Actinomycetes bacterium
ATCTCCGCCCGAGGAGCTCGCTCGCCACGTGGGGCCCACCGTCGGCGTCGTCTCGCCGCGCGGCGAGCACAGCCTCCTCGAGCTCGGCTTCGACGGCATCGAGTGGCTCGTGGGCTACCTCGTCGCTCTGGAGCTGCCCTTCGAGGTCCTCGAGCCGGAGGACGTCCGCGCCGGCGTCGGCGAGCTGGCAGAACGCCTGGCGGCCGCCCACCAGCTGCCCCGTGCGGAGGGGGCCGGACGTTATGCTCGACCGGCGTGAAGCGCCGAGCGCTGTCGCTCAAGGACGACGTCGCGGAGATCATCGACCGCATCGCCCGATCCAGGAGTCACGTGCCGCCGGGCGAGGGCCCGCCGCCCGCCGAGGGCGAGCTGGTGCTGCCGGAGGAAGCGCCCCGCATCCGGGCGCGCCGGCCGGAGCCGGATGCGCCCTCGCGAGCCGGCGGCTGGGTCGCAGCCGGCGGCCGGGTCACGAAGTCGCACGGCGCCTGAGCGCCCGCCGGTGAGCGATCGAGCTGCAGCACAGGAGCCGCCTGGCACGCCCTCGCTCGGGCTGCCCGACGGCGTTACGGGCGTCTTGCCCGACCGCCTTCTCCGCCTCGCCGTCGACAGCCACGTCGTCGACGCCGGTCGCTTCGTCGTGCCGCCCGAGAACATCCAGCCGGCGAGCCTCGACCTCCGGCTCGGCGAGTGCGCCCACCGGGTCCGCTGCAGCTTCCTTCCCGGGGACGCGACCGTCGAGGAGCGGTTGAAGGAGTACTCGTCCGACGTCCTCGACCTGCGGGACCGCGGCGCCGTCCTCGAGATCGGTCGCCCCTACCTCGTTCCTTTGAAGGAGCGCCTCCGCCTTCCCCCGGGCGTCCAGGCGAAGGCGAACCCGAAGAGCTCGACCGGACGGATCGACGTCTTCACGCGGGTGATCACAGACCACGGCAGGCGCTTCGACGACGTCGCGCCCGGCTACTGCGGACCGCTGTACCTCGAGGTCGTCCCGCTCTCCTTCGCGGTTCGCGTCCGGGAGGACCTCACGCTCAACCAGCTCCGGCTCGTCGCGGGCCGGCCCGAGCTCAGCGACGAGGAGCTGCGCGAGCAGCACGCGCGAGACCCGCTCCTCTACCGGGGGGGAAGGCCCGTGCCTCCGGAGGAGCTCGCGCTGTCGAGCGGCCTGTTTCTCGGGCTGGACCTCCGCGGGGACGAGGTGCGCGGCGTCGGGTACCGGGCGCGTGAGGGCGCGCCGCTGCTCGACCTCACGCCGGGGGCAACCGTCAGCACGGAGATGTTCTTCGAGGTTGTCCGCAGCGAGCCAGGCGACCGGCTCCCGCTCATCCCGAAGAAGTTCTACCTGCTCATGTCGGACGAGGCCGTTGCGATCCCACCGACGCTCTCGGCGGAGATGACCGCGTACGACCCCACCAGCGGGGAGCTGCGGACCCACTACGCCGGCTTCTTCGACCCGGGCTTCGGCTTCGACCGCGAGGCCGGCTTCCTCGGTTCACGCGCCGCACTCGAGGTCCGAGCGCACGACGTCGAGTTCATGATCGAGGATCGTCAACCGGTGTGCAAGCTCACCTTCCAGCGCATGATGGAGGTGCCCGAGCACCTCTACGGCGCCGCGATCGGCTCCTCCTACCAGCAGCAGACCGAGACGTTGAGCAAGTATTTTCGCCGCTGAATCGCGCCACCGTCGCCGCTGGATCGCGCCACCGTCGCCGCTGGCGCGGGCAAGACGTCGCTCTTCAACTGCCTGACCGGCGTGTACGTGCCGCAGCTCGGCAGGATCGTCTTTTACGGCCGTCGGCGCGGCCCGGTCTCCGTCGTCGGCCACAGGCCGCACCTCGTGAACCGCGCGGGGATCGCGCGCACCTTCCAGACGAGCCTGCTGTTCAACGCCCTCACCGCGTTCGAGAACGTGAAGATCGGCGTCGAGGCGCTCCAGCGCACCGGCCCGCTCGGCGCGATGCTCCATCTCCCCCGCACCCGGCGCGAGGAGCGCGAGAGCGACGCGCGCACGGCGGAGCTGCTCGAGTTCGTCGGCCTTCGTGACCGGTCGAACGACCTCGCGAGCGCGCTTCCCTACGGCGACCGCCGCCGCCTCGAGATCGCCCGCGCCCTCGGCACCTCGCCCGAGCTCCTGCTCCTGGACGAGCCCGCGGCCGGGACGAACCCGGCGGAGAAGTCCGCCCTCGCCGAGCTGATCCGCAGCGTCAACGCCGGCATGGACGTGAGCGTGCTGCTCATCGAGCACGACATGGGCCTCGTGATGTCGCTCGCAGATCGCATCGTCGTGCTCAACTTCGGCCAGGTCATCGCGTCGGGCACACCCGCGGAGGTGCAGCGCGACCCGGCCGTCATAGAGGCCTACCTCGGCGCGCCGGATCCGGAGGGCGCCTGAGGATGCTGCTCGAGATCGAGGGCCTCGAGGTCCGCTACGGCGCGATCCCGGCGCTGAAAGGGATCGACCTCGAGGTCGACGAGCACGAGATCGTCACGCTCCTCGGCGCCAACGGGGCAGGGAAGACGACCACGCTGCGAACCATCTCCGGGCTCGCCCACCCGGCCCGCGGCTCCGTCGTCCTCGACGGGGAGCGCATCGACCATCTCCGGCCGCACGAGGTCGCAGCCCGCGGGATCGGTCACGTCCCGGAGGGCCGTCGGATCTTTCCGCGCATGAGCGTGCTCGAGAACCTCGAAATGGGAGCCTACCGGCGGCGCGGGAGCCTTCGGCACGACTTCGAGCGGGTATTCGGGCTGTTTCCCGTGCTCGGCGACCGGCGCCGGCAGATCGGCGGGACCTTGTCCGGCGGCGAGCAGCAGATGCTCGCCATCGGGCGGGCGCTCATGAGCGAGCCCCGGCTCCTCCTGCTCGACGAGCCGTCGCTGGGTCTCGCGCCGCTCATCGTCCGCGACATCTTCGCGATCGTCCGCCAGATCCGCGACGACGGCACGACGATCCTTCTCGTCGAGCAGAACGCGACCCAGGCCCTCCGGCTCGCCGACCGCGGCTACGTCATCGAGAACGGCTCGATCGTGATGGCCGAGAAGGCAGACCGGCTCCTGGCCGACGAGCGCGTGCGCGCCGCCTATCTCGGCGAGGCGGCACCCGGCGCGTAGACGCCGGCCCCGGGCCGTCCGACCCTCGGTAGCCGGGCGACGCCTGGTCGCCCGGCTACCGGATCCGGGAGCACGGGAACTCAGTAGCGGAAGCGGGAGATCAGCTCCTGGAGCTCCCCGGTCATCCGTGCGAGCGCCCCCGCCGCATGGGTGGTGCTCGTCGCCGCCGTCGAGCTGAGCTCGGCGGCCTCCGCCACGCTGCCGATCGTGGACGCGATGTCGCCCGCGCCCTGGGCGGCCCCGGCGACATTTCGTGCGATCTCGTTCGTCGTCGCCGTCTGCTGTTCCACGGCTGACGCGATTGCCGACTGGAGCTCGTTGATCCGGTCGATGATCTCCTTGATCTTCCCGATCGCCTCGACCGCTCCCGAGGTGTCGTACTGGATCGCCGAGATCTTCGCCGAGATCTCGTCGGTCGCGGTCGCCGTCTCGCGGGCGAGCTCCTTCACCTCGCCGGCGACGACGGCGAATCCCTTCCCCGCCTCGCCCGCCCGCGCGGCCTCGATCGTCGCGTTGAGCGCGAGCAGGTTCGTCTGCTGGGCGATCTGAGTGATGACCTTGATCACCTCACCGATCTCCGCCGAAGACTCGCCGAGCTTGGCGACGGTCCCGTTGGTCGCCTCGGCGACCTTCGCCGCCTCGATCGCGACGCGCGCGGCGTCGGCGGAGTTCTTCGCGATCTCGCGGATCGAAGCGGTCAGCTCCTCCGCCGCCGCCGAGACGCTCTCGACCTGGCCGGAGAGGACCTCCGACGTGCGCGAAGCCGACTGGGCCCGGACCGTGGTCTCCTCGGAGCCAGAGCGCATCTGCCCGGAGGTCGCGAGCAGCTCCTCGGACGCCCCGGCAAGCCCCTTGCCGGTCTCGCCGACCATCGCGATCCGCCTCCGAAGGTCGCCGAGCAGCGACGCCAGGCTCGCGCCGACCCTGCCGACCGCGTCGTCGCCCGAGACAGGCACCTCGACGGTGAGGTCCCCCGCCGCCGCCGCCGAGACGACCTCGAGGATGGCGTCAACCTTCTCGCGAAGCTCGCGCTCGGACTCCCGCTCCGACGCCTGGTCCTCGAGCCGCTCGACCGCCTGCGAGATGACCTGGCCGACGTCGCGCATCGCGGTGAGGCGCCATTCGGCGAGCGGCTCGGGCTCCGGCGCCGAGAAGAAGTCCATCGTGCCGACGACCCGACCGTGGACGACGAGCGGGAAGCAGACGGCGGCCGCCGGTCCCGCCTGGCGCGCTGCGGCGATCCGCGGGCACCCGCCGAGCTCGGTCGCGACGTCGCTGTGCACGAGCCCTCGCGAGGCCCAGGCGCGGCCGCCGAGTCCGCTCCCCTCGCTCACGGGCGCGCCCCGCGTCGCCTGGTCGAAGGACCCGGACCCGACGCTGCCGGACTCCGCTGCGAGCCGCAGCGCACGCGCGTCGTCGTCGACGACCCAGTGCGAGCCGTACGCCCAGCCGAAGCCACGCCGCACGGTGTCGAGCGCCGTGCGGATCGCCTCCTCGACGCTCCGCGCGTCGTGCAGCGCCCCGAGCACCGCGATCACCGCCGCCCCGTCGGCGGCCGCCTGCGCCTGGGCGCGGCTGCTCGCGTCGAGCTCCGCCCGGGAGCTCGCCTGTGCGGCGATCGCCCGGTTGAGCGAGGACGCGACATCGCCGAGCTCGTCCGCCGTGCCGACCTCGGCACGAGCCTCGAGGTCGCCACCGGTCACCGCGGTGAGCGTCGAGTTGATGACCTCGATCGGGCGCGTGACGGAGCGCGTGATCACGAGCGCCGACGCCAATGCGAGCAGCACGGCGAGGGCGCCGAGGATGATGAGGATCTCCTCGCCCGTGTTCGCCGAGGAGATGGCGCCGCCGGTCGCCGACTTGACGTGCGCCGCGACGTCGCCGACGAGGTTCTCGAGCGGCGCCGTCACCGTGCCGAACGCCAGGGCGGCCACGCCGTTGTACGCCGCCGCGAGGCTGGAACGCGTGCCGATGCCAAAGTCGGTGTTGATCGAGCGTGAGAGGTCAACGTAGGTGGTGAACGCCTTGCCGGCCGCGGCGAGCTGGCCCCGCTCGGCCTGATCCAGGGCGAGACGGGAGACGGCGGCGCTCTGGGCCTCGTAGGTCGCGACGCCCTGGCGGAAGGACTGCAGGTCGCCTGTCGCCGTCGAGTGCGAGTTGTAGTCGAAGGCGACGGAGTTCTCCGCCACGGCGACGCTCGCCGCATCGAGCTGCAGCTGCTTGACCGCAGCCGTGGTGGCGACCTCGTCGCGCGCCGAGGTCCCGTTCGCGCGGGCCGAGGCCGCGGCGACGACGCCGAGGGCGAGCACGATGACGACCAGCGCGGTGACCAGGCCGTAGCTCGCCATGAGCTTCGTCCGCACCCGGACCCTCCCGAGCCCGTGTGCCGCCGAGCCGGCAGCGCCGAACTGCCCGGCGGCCCCTGCCCCTGCCACCGACGGGCCCGCCCCGGCTGCGTGGGGTGCTGGGCTCCCCTGCCAACTCTTCTGCTGCGCGCGCGCCATGGAGGCTCCTTGCCGACGACGGACCGCCCGGAGCTGCCCGGACGACGTGCCCGAGGTCCAACGGCAGCGTCGCCCCCGACTTGAGCGTTCAGATCG
>JAKAOD010000232.1 GCA_021823365.1 Actinomycetes bacterium
GAGGTTCGTGCCGGCGAGGGTCCCCTCGACCGCCACCCGGGTGCCGACCGCGAGGGTGGAGAAGCTCGCCCCAGAGACCGCGGCGTCCGCATAGGTCGTCGTCGCGCTCACGTCCACGGTGATCGTGGCCACCCCTCGGGTGAGGGTGAAGCTCCCCGTGCCGAGCGAGGCGACCTTGCCGCGCAGAAGGGGACGGGTCGTCGCAGATGCAGCCGCTGGCATGGCGAGCCCGGCTCCCGCGCCGATAAGTCCGAGCCCCGATGCTGCGACGAGCACCGAGAGGAGCGAGCGGCTCGGGCGGCCACGCCTCCCGAGCTTACGTGGCGGTTCCTGCATGGTCGTGTCGGACGTGGTCATCGCTTGGCCTCCTGTTCGTGCGCACTTGGGCTTCCCGTCTGTGCGTCTGTTCCCTTCTTGCGTCTGTTCCCTTCTTGACCCCGCACCGGGCGCAGATCGCAACGAATCCTAGGAACCGAAGATGATCGCTCGATGAAAGACGGCTCAACACCTTCTAAGAATCCGACGAGCCTCAGCCGTGGCCGCGTCGTGGCGCACCGAGGATGACCACGGTCCTCGCCGTGATCGTGCCGTGCGCGAGGGTGCCGGTCACCCGGACCCGCTCCCCGTCATGGAGCGAGGAGGCCTTGGCGGCGTGGCCTCCGGCCCGCAGGTGCGTCGCCCGGGTGAGCAGCACGTGCGCGATGGTGCGGCCCTGGCGGCTCAAGACGAACCCGTCGTGCCCGAGCGCGCCGAGCGTCCCGGTCCACTGCGGCGCAAGGACCTCGACGACCAACGCCGTCGCCCGCGGGGCCTTCGGCACGAGGCGCACCCGCACCCGCTCCCCCTCATGGAGGACCGACCTCGCCTCTTTCTGACCGTCTTCGCGGTAGCGCGTGGTGGCGTCGAGCAGGATCGTCACGGTCGAGGGGTGTCCGTTCTTCGCGCTCTTGGCTACTCGCAGCTCCAACGTGGTCCCGTGGAGGCCCGTGACCACGCCGCGCACCGTCGTCGCCGACGCGGCTGGCGGCGGGCCCGACGCTCCGGCGGTCGGGGCGCCGAAGGCTGCGGCGGCGGTCGCGCTCCCGGCAGCGGCCAGGGCGACCAGCCCCAGCGCGCCCAGGGCGCCGCGCCGGCGGGACCCGTCGAGCGGCGCCCTCCTCCTGTCGTCCTCCGGTCGTGGGTGTTCGGTTGCTGTAGCCATCAGGATCAGTCCTTTCACGAAAGAGGAGGGCTAGGGGACGAGAGCGAGGACGTGGCGGGGCGGGCGCCGGGCACGCCGGGGGTCGTCGTCCTCGCGAGAAGCGCCGCCCCGTGCCGGAGGAAGCGGCGGGCGTCGTCGATCAGGCTGGAGAGCACCGGGACCACGACGAGGGTCAGGAGCGTCGAGGAGAGGAGGCCCCCGATGAGGACGGTGCCCACGGGCATGCGCTGCGAGGAGCCGATGCCGCTGCCGAAGGCGAGCGGCGCCATCGCGGCGACCATAGTCGCCGTCGTCATGAGGATCGGCCGGAGTCGCGTCGCGCCCGCCTCGACGATCGCCTCGTCTCGGGAAAGGCCACGCCGGCGGAGGGTCTTCGCGTAGTCGACGAGGAGGATCGCGTTCTTCGAGACGATCCCGATCAGCATGATCATCGCGAGGAGGGCGAAGATGGAGATCGGCAAGCCGGCCGCCCAGAGCCCGGCGAGTGCCCCGACCGTCGCGAGAGGGACGGCGAGGATGACCGCGAGCGGATCGGCGAAGGACTCGTAGAGCGCCGCGAGCAGCATGTAGATGAGCAAGAGCGACAGCTCGAGCGCGCTGAGGAGCGGGCCGAACGCCGCACGCTGCTGCAGCGCCTCGCCGCCCACGGTCATGGAGTAGCCCGTCGGTCGCCTGACCTGTGCCGAGGCGCCGAGCAGCGCGGCCATCGCCGGCCCGGAGTTCCCCGACGGGCTGGACGCCGAGATGGTCACCGCGTCCTCCCGGTCCACCTGGGTGATCTTGGCCGGCCCGGTCGTAGCGACGAGGGTGGCGACGCTCGACAGCGGGACGGTCCCGTGGGCGGCGCGGATCGGGATGGCGGCGAGCTCGGACGGGGTGAGGGCCGTGCCGCCGTCGAGGACGAGGCTGATCGGCTCGGTTGGGGCCGTCGGGGAGACGACGAGCGGCGGCATCGACGTCGAGCCCAGCGCCGCGGCGACGGCCGTGCCGATCGCGCTGGCACTGACCCCGAGGTAGGCGGCCTGTGCGTGGTTCACGGCGATGGAGAGCTGCGGGGTCGAGGGGGGCACCGACGTCGACACCTGGGAGACGGCCGGGTTGCCCCCGACACGGGCCGCGATCTCGGCGGCAAGGTGCCCGAGCTCGGGCAGGCTCGGACCGAGCAGCGTGATCGACGCCGCCCGGGACCCGCTCGCGACGAAGGGGTTCTGCACGTGCGCGTGCGCGGTCATGCCGGGGTAGAAGCGGCGGGCGAGGTGCGCGACGCGGCTGACGTAGGTCCCGATGGGCGGACGGGAGGACCGCGGCCCGAGATCGAGCGTGAGCTGCCCGACGTTGGTGCCCGTGCCGGTGCCGCTCGCGTAGCCGGCGGCAAGAAAGACGTCGCGCACGGAGGGCAGCCGTCCGAGCCGCCGGGCGAAGCTCGCGAGCACGGCCCGATCGCCGGTGAGCGGCGTGCCGGGCGGAAGGCGCACGTTGACCGTGACGACTCCGTTGTCCTCGCGCGGGACGAAGGTCGTCGGGAGGACGCCAGCCTGCACGATGCCCACGCTGAGCCCAAGGCACGCGAGAGCCAGGGTGATGACGAGGAGTCGACGGTGCAGCGCCCAGCGCACCACGGCCCGGTAGCGGTCGCACAGCCAAGTGAACCAGGCGTCGAAGCCCTGGCCGAACCGGTGCCAGGCGCCACGGCCGACCGGGCCCGGGCGGGAGGCGCCGTCGCGGGCGAAGCGGGCGGCGAGCATCGGGGTGAGCGTGAAGGAGACCAGCAAGGAGAAGAGCGTCGCCGCCACGATGGTCAGCCCGAACTCCCGGAGCAGCTGGCCGAGGTTGCCCGAGACGAATGCGATCGGCAGGTAGACGACGACGTCGGTGAGGGTGATCGCGATGGCCGCTGCACCGATCTCGCGGCGTCCCTCGATCGCGGCGAGCTGTGGCGCTGCGCCGAGGGACCGATGGCGATAGATGTTCTCGAGCACGACGATCGAGTCGTCGACGAGGATGCCGATGAGAAGCGACAGCGCCATGAGCGAGATCAGGTCGAGGCTCAGGTGGAGGAAGTACAGGACGAGGAAGGTCGCGACGAGCGAGACGGGGATCGCCACCATCACGATGAGGGTGCTCGCCAGGCGGTGGAGGAAGAGCGCGAGGACGAGCGCCGCGATGAGGATGCCGAGGAACAGGTCGAGCTCGACATCAGAGAGGGCCGCACGGACATAGGTCGTGACGTCGCCGGTGATCGTCGCCGTGACCCCCGCGGGCAGCTCGGGCCCGAGCCGGCTGAGCGCGGCGCGGATCGCCGTGTCGACGGCGAGCGAGTTGGCCCCCGACGCGGCCTCCACCACGAGCCCGACGGCCGGCGCGCCGTTCAAGCTCGCCGCCGACTGGGCGGCCGCCACGCCCTGGCTGACCGTGGCGACGTCACCGAGGAGGACCGCGCCCCCCGGGCGCGAGGCGACTGGGAGGTCGGCGAGCTGGGCGGCAGAGCCGTAGCCCCCGTGGACGCGCACGACGAGCGCGTGCGGTCCGACGTCGACGAGCCCGCCCGTGCCCGTCACGTTCTCGGCGCGAAGCGCCGCCGCGATCTCGTCCATCGAGAGGCCGTAGGCGGCGAGCGCGGTGCTGGCGACGTCGACCACGACCTCCGGCGCGCGTCCCCCGACGACAGTGGCCTCGGCGACGCCGGGGATCTCCTGGAGCGTCGGTGCCACGAGGTTCGTCGCGAGCTCGTAGAGCTGGGAGGGGGCGAGCGGTCCAGAGATCGCCACGTTCATCATGGGGAGCGCGTTCGGGTTGGCCTGGACGATGGCCGGTGGGCTGGCGCCGGCGGGGAGCGAGCGCGCCACCCGCCCGAGGCTGAGGGCGATGCTCGCGGCCGTCTGGCTGACGTTGGTCCCTCCTGCGAGCTCGATCGCCACGCTCGAGCGCCCCGGAGCCGAGGTCCCGACCATCGTGATCACGCCTGGCTGGCTGGAGAGGACCTTCTCGACAGGAGCGGTGATCGACTGCGCGACGGCCGCCGCGTTCGTGCCCGGGTCGGCGATCGACACCTTGAGATAGGGGTAGGAGATGTTCGGCAGCCGTCGGACGGGGAGCTTCGTGAACGCGACGACCCCGAGGACAATGAGCAGCCCGAACACCATGACCGTCGTGATCGGCCGTCGGACCGCCCTCGCCGTCAGGCCGCGGGCGGCCGACGGCTCCGCCGCAGGCTCGTCCTGGCCACGCTCACCCGCCTCGGGCACCGCGGCCTCCTCGACCTCCCGGCGTCCCCGCGCCGTGGACGCCGCCGCGCGCCCCGGCGCTCGGCGGGAGGGCGGTCGCGGCAATGAGGCCGCCGACCGCCGAGCCGGTCACCGAGGTCGGCACGGGCACCGTGCCAACGACGCTGACCCTGTCCCCGCGGGCGAGGTAGGTCTGGCCGAGCGTGACCACCTCGGTCCCCGGGGCAAGCCCGGTGACCATCGCCGTCGTCCCGTCGGTGATCTCGACATGGACCCCGACCAGCCGCACCCCTCCGGAGCCTTGTGCCCGCTTGCTGGGTCCCCGGTGCGCCGCGCGTCGGGCGAGCAGCTTGGCGTGGCCTTTGCCACGGCGCTTGCCGTGGCCCTTGCCGTGGCTGACGACGAAGACCTGTGCTGCCCCGCCGAGCGAGACGATCGCCGCTGCCGGGATGAGGACGGCGGAGGGGTAGGACCGGGTCGTGATCGCCGCAGAGACCACCTCGCCGGGTCGCAGCCAGGAGGGGTCGCTCGACACGGCGAGGGTCACGGGGAAGCTCATCGCCCCGGGGCTGCTCACCGCCGCCACGGCCGCGACCTTGGCCCGCAACGGAAAGGGGGCACCCGGCAGGCTGATGACTGCGCCCTGGCCGAACCGGATCACCGGGAGGTCTTGCTGGGCGAGCGCCGCCTGGACCGTCAAGGTGCGCGACTCCACGACCGCGAGGACCGTCCCGCTGGCGACGCGCTCGTTGTCGACCGCACCCACCGAGACGATCGTCCCGCTGATCGGCGCGGTGATCCGCTCTTCTGCGACGGTCCCCCGGGCAATGCGCACGGCGACCTGCGCCTCGTTTGCGGCGGCGACGAGCGGCTGGATCGTCGAGGGAAGGGGCGGGGCGGCGGCCTTGGCGAGCTGGGCCCGGGCCACGGTCAGCCCGGCCACCGCCGCGCCCAGGGCGGCGCGCGCCGTATCGCGGGTGCTCGTCGTGGGAACGCGTGCCTGGGCGAGGGCGAGGCCGGCCTCGCGGACCGAGAGCGCCGCCTGGGTGACCGCCGCGGCGTCGTTGGCGAGGGCGGCGGACGGCGGCGGGGCCTCCGCGGCGCCGAGCTGCTGGCTCGCCTGGCTGACCCCGAGCTGCGCGGCGCTGACGGCCTGCTGGGCCTGGGTGACCGCCGCGGCGTCGTTGGCGAGGGCGGCGGACGGCGGCGGGGCCTCCGCGGCGCCGAGCTGCTGGCTCGCCTGGCTGACC
>JAKAOD010000233.1 GCA_021823365.1 Actinomycetes bacterium
AGAGGTGCGACGGGCGCTCCGGCACGTCTGCTGGTCGGGCGTTGTGCATCACGCCCCGGACCGCTATCCTACCGGACCGCCAAAGGCACCGCCAAGCCGACCCTCCAGCAGAACCGGAGGTACGGCAAGGGGGGACGAGACCCTCAGGCGTTCTGGATCTTGATCTCGATGTCCACGCCCGCGGGCAGGTCGAGACGCTGGAGCGAGTCGACCGTCTTCGGCGTGTGCTCGACGATGTCCACCAGCCGCTTGTGCACCCGCATCTCGAAGTGCTCTCGGCTGTCCTTGTACTTGTGCGGCGAACGAATCACCGTGTAGCGGTGCTTGTCCGTCGGCAGGGGCACCGGCCCCTGCACCTTCGCCTGGGTACGGAGGACCGTCTGAACGATCTTCTCCGTCGACTGGTCGAGGATCTCGTGGTCGTAGGCCTTCAGCCTGATCCGGATCTTCTGTCGGTTGCCGTCGGCCATGGCTCGTCGCGTCCCTCGTGCCCCGGAACGTCCTACTTGAGGATCTTGGTGACCCGGCCCGAGGCGACGGTCCGGCCGCCCTCGCGGATGGCGAACCTCAGGCCCTCGTCCATCGCGATCGGCTTCCCGAGCTCCACGGTGACCTCGGTGTTGTCTCCGGGCATCACCATCTCGGTGCCTTCGGCCAGGGAGATGGAACCGGTCACGTCGGTGGTCCGGAAGTAGAACTGTGGCCGGTAATTCGTGAAGAACGGCTTGTGACGGCCGCCTTCTTCCTTGGTGAGCACGTAGATCGCCGCCTGGAACTCGGTGTGCGGCGTGATGGAACCCGGCTTGCACAGGACCTGACCGCGCTCGACGTCCTCCTTCTTCGTGCCTCGGAGCAGCGCGCCGATGTTGTCACCGGCACGACCTTCGTCGAGGAGCTTGCGGAACATCTCGACACCGGTGACCGTGGTCTGCTGAGTGTCCCGGAGCCCGACGATCTCCACGGCGTCGCCTACGTGCACGACACCCTGCTCCACCTTCCCGGTCACGACGGTGCCGCGACCGGTGATGGACATGACGTCTTCGACCGGCATGAGGAACGGCCTTTCGACGTCACGGATCGGCTCGGGGATGTACTCGTCCACCGCGTCCATGAGCTCGATGATCTTCGGCGTCCAGTCTGGGTCGCCCTCGAGGGCCTTGAGGGCGCTGACGCGCACGACGGGGACGTCGTCACCTGGGAATGTGTACTCGTTCAGCAGCTCGCGCACCTCGAGCTCCACGAGGTCGAGGAGCTCAGGGTCGTCCACCATGTCGGCCTTGTTCAGTGCGACGACGATGGAGGGCACTCCGACCTGACGGGCGAGCAGCACGTGCTCACGGGTCTGGGGCATGGGGCCGTCTGCGGCGGACACCACCAGGATGGCGCCGTCGACCTGAGCGGCACCGGTGATCATGTTCTTGATGTAGTCGGCATGGCCCGGCATGTCGACGTGCGCGTAGTGGCGCTTCGCCGTCTCGTACTCGACGTGCGCGATGGAGATGGTGATGCCGCGCTGCTTCTCCTCCGGCGCCTTGTCGATCTGGTCGAAGGGGGTGAAAGCGACGTTCGGGTTCTGTTCAGACAGCACTTTCGTAATGGCCGCGGTCAGCGTGGTCTTGCCGTGGTCGATGTGCCCCATCGTCCCCACGTTCACGTGGGGCTTCGAGCGCTCGAACTTCTTCTTGGCCATCTCCTCGAACTACTCCCTGATCTCGGGCGGCACCCCTTCGGGCCCGCCGCCGGCGGTCACCCGCCCGTGGTGGTGTCTTTCCTCTTCGTGCCGCTCGCCCGCCGGCCACTGCCGGCAGGCCCCCTACTCGCCGCGTGCTCGGGCGATGATCTCCTTGGCAATCGAGTCGGGCACTTCGTTGTAGGCGTGGAACTGCATCGTGTACGTGGCTCTGCCCTGGGTACGCGAACGCAGATCGGTAGCGTAGCCGAACATGTCGGCCAGCGGTACCTGCGCCCGAACGACGTGGCTGTTCCCGCGCTGCTCCATCCCCTCGACCTTTCCGCGACGGGAGGAGAGGTCGCCGATCACGTCGCCCATGTAGTCCTCGGGCGTGACCACCTCGACCGCCATGACCGGCTCCAGGAGGACCGGATCGGCCATGCGGAGGGCCTTCTTCACCGCCATCGAGCCGGCGATCTTGAAGGCCATCTCGGACGAGTCGACCTCGTGGTACGAGCCGAAGGTGAGGGTCACCCGGACGTCGACGGTCGGGTAGCCGGCCAGGACGCCGGAGGTGAGCGCCTCCTGGATGCCGGCATCGACCGCGGGGATGTACTCCTTGGGGATCACCCCACCCGTGATCTTGTCGATGAATTCGTAGCCCCCACCGGGGCCGGTCGGCTCGACCTCGATCACGACGTGGCCGTACTGGCCACGTCCACCCGTCTGGCGCACGTAGCGCTCCTCTACCTTTCCCACCGCCTTGCGGATGGTCTCCCGGTAGGCGACCTGGGGCTTGCCCACGTTCGCGTCGACGTTGAACTCCCGGAGCATCCGGTCGACGAGGACCTCCAGGTGGAGCTCGCCCATCCCCGAGATGACGGTCTGCCCGGTCTCCTCGTCGGTCCGGACGCGGAAGGTCGGGTCCTCCTCGCTCAGGGCGAAGAGGGCCTTGCCGAGCTTGTCCTGGTCCGCCTTGGTCTTCGGCTCCACCGCGACGTGGATGACGGGCTCGGGGAACTCGAGCGCCTCGAGCACGATCTGGTGGTCGGGGTCCGAAAGCGTGTCACCCGTCGTCGTCTGCTTCAGGCCGACCGCAGCCACGATGTCACCCGCGAAGATGGCGTTCTTGTCCTCGCGGTGGTTGGCGTGCATCTGCAGCAGCCTGCCGATGCGCTCCTTGCGCTCCCTGGTCGTGTTCATGACCGTGGCGCCCTTGCGCAGCGATCCCGAGTAGACGCGCAGGTAGGTGAGCTTGCCCACGTAGGGGTCGGTCATGATCTTGAACGCGAGCGCGGCGAACGGCGCGCTGTCGTCGGCCGGTCGCTCGAGGGTCTCCTCCGGCGAGCCCGGTTTCGTGCCAACGGTCGGAGGAAGGTCGAGCGGGCTCGGGAGGTAGTCGACGACCGCATCGAGCATGGGCTGGACGCCCTTGTTCTTGAACGCGGAGCCGCACAGGACCGGGACGACCTCGTTGGCCAGCGTGGCCGTGCGGAGCGCGCCTTGAAGGTCCGCTGCCGAGATCTCCTCGTCGGCGAGGAATTTCTCCATGATCGTGTCCGAATAGTTCGACAGCACGTCCACGAGCTCGTGGCGCGCGTCGTCGGCCTCCTTCTGGAGGTCCGCGGGGACCTCGACGTCGTTCCAGTGCTCGCCCATGCCCTCTTCCCACACGAGCGCGCGCTCGCGGAGCAGGTCGACCACCCCGCGGAACTCTCCCTCGCTGCCGATCGGGAGCTGGACCACCGCCGGAAGGGCGTCGAGTCGGTCCCGGATCATCTGCACGGTGCGTCGGAAGTCCGCACCGACCCGGTCCATCTTGTTCACGAAGCAGATCCGCGGGACGCGGTACTTGTTCGCCTGCCGCCAGACCGTCTCGGTCTGAGGCTCCACCCCGGCGACCGCGTCGAAGACCGCCACCGCGCCGTCGAGCACCCGAAGTGACCGCTCGACCTCCACGGTGAAGTCGACATGGCCCGGGGTGTCGATGATGTTGATCCACGTGTCGCGCCAGCGGCAGGTGGTCGCCGCCGAGGTGATGGTGATGCCGCGCTCTTGCTCTTGGACCATCCAGTCCATCGTCGCGGCGCCCTCGTGGACCTCGCCGATCTTGTAGTTGCGACCGGTGTAGTAGAGGATGCGCTCGGTCGTGGTGGTCTTGCCCGCGTCGATATGCGCCATGATCCCGATGTTGCGGGTCTTGGCGAGAGGGAATTCGCGCTGCGGCAGGGGGTCAGGCATGCGGGCTCGCTTCGAAGAAGGGGCCCACTACCAGCGGTAGTGGGCGAAGGCCTTGTTCGACTCGGCCATCTTGTGGAGGTCCTCGCGACGCTTCACCGCCGCACCGACGCCGTTGGACGCGTCGAGGATCTCGTTCGCCAGGCGCTCGGCCATGGTCTTCTCGCGGCGCTGCCGGGAGAAGCCCACGAGCCAGCGGATCGCGAGCGTCGTGGCGCGGCGCGGCCGCACCTCGACGGGGACTTGGTAGGTCGCGCCCCCGACCCGGCGGCTGCGAACCTCGAGCTCGGGGCGCGTGTTCTCGACCGCGCGCTTGAGGACGGTCACGGGCTCGCTCCCCGAGCGCTCCTGGACGAGCGTGAGCGCCCGGTAGACGAGCCGCTCCGCAAGGGTGCGCTTGCCGCGCGAGAGCACCTTGTTCACCACCTGGGTCACGAGCACCGAGCGGTAGACCGGGTCGGGCTGCAGGTCGCGTCTGGGGGCGGGTCCGTTGCGCGGCATCTCAGGACTCCTTCTTCGCGCCGTACCGGCTCCGGGCCTGGCTCCGCTCACGCACGCCCGAGGTGTCGAGCGCGCCGCGGATGACCTTGTAGCGGACGCCCGGGAGGTCCTTCACACGGCCACCGCGCACGAGCACGATCGAGTGCTCCTGAAGGTTGTGCCCGACACCGGGGATGTAGGCCGTGACCTCCACGCCGCTCGTCAGCCGGACGCGGGCCACCTTGCGGAGCGCGGAATTGGGCTTCTTCGGCGTGGTCGTGTAGACGCGCGTGCAGACCCCCCTCCGTTGGGGCGCCCCACGCAGAGCGGGGGTCTTGGTCTTGGACTGCTTGGCCTCCCGTCCTCTGCGGACGAGCTGGGCGATGGTGGGCACGCGTGTGTCCTCTGGTCCGAATGTGGGCGACGAGCTGCACGGGCCGGCGCAGCAACCCGCGCCGCCGTACGGCGGGTCAATGCTAGGGCAGCCGCCCGCCTGGAGCAAGGCGAGCGGGTGAGCTCATTGTACCGGCGCGACGTCCCCGTCCGGCCGGGGACCGGGAGCCGGTCCTGTCCAAAGCAGGCGGTTCACGCTCCGGCGCCGCCGGCGGCGTCCGTGGCGTCCGTCTCGGCGTCGTCCTGGCTGGCTGCCAGCCAGCTCGCGTCGACGGGGGGTCGGTAGCCGTCCACGCCGCCGGACCCGTCTCCCCCCATGTCCCGCAGCCACGCGGCCAGGTCCTCGGTACCGGTGTCCCCGCCCGCGCCCACCGTCCAGAAGGGCAGGGCCTCGGCGTGGGGCAGTTCCAGCCGGATGTGGCGGTAGTGGTCCATGCCGGTCCCCGCCGGGATCAGCTTGCCGATGATGATGTTCTCCTTCAGGCCGAACAGCTGGTCGCTGCGGCCCTCGATGGCCGCCTCGGTGAGCACCCGGGTCGTCTCCTGGAAGGAGGCCGCCGAGAGCCAGCTGTCCGTGGCGAGGGAGGCCTTCGTGATCCCCATGAGCTCCGGTCGGCCCTCGGCGGGGCGCTTCCCTTCTTCCACGAGGTGGCGGTTGACCTCGGCGTAGACCTGGTTGTCCACGCGCTCGCCTGGGAGGAACGGGGCATCCCCCGGCTCGGCGACGAGCACCCGGCGGAGCATCTGGCGGACGATCAGCTCGATGTGCTTGTCGTGGATCGACACGCCCTGGTCCCGGTAGACCTTCTGGACCTCCTCGACCAGGTACTGCTGGGTCTCGCGGATGCCGCGGACCTCGAGGAGCTCCTTGGGGT
>JAKAOD010000234.1 GCA_021823365.1 Actinomycetes bacterium
GTCACCGGAGAGTCGGTGCCTGTCAGAGGAGAGAAGGAGGACGCGATGCCTCGTCATTACGCCCGATTGACGCAGCCGCTCGTCCGGGAGAACGAGGCCCTCCGCCCGGCTTCCTGGGACGAGGCCCTGGACCGGGCCGCCGCCGGCTTCGCCGATCACCACGGCAACGAATTCGGGATGTTCAGCTGCTCGAAGTCGAGCAACGAGGTGAACTTCCTCGCGCAGAAGTTCACCCGCTCGGTCATGGGGTCGAACAACATCGACTCCTGCAACCGCACCTGACACGCACCGAGCGTCGCCGGTCTGGCGGCAGTCTTCGGTGCCGGAGGCGGCACCAGCTCCTACCTGGAGATCGAGGAGACCGACCTCGTCGTCCTGTGGGGGTCGAACGCGCGTGAAGCGCACCCGATCTTCTTCCACCACCTGCTGAAGGGGCTCCGCCGGGGGGCCAAGCTGTACGCCGTCGACCCCCGCCGCTCCACCTCGGCGCAGTGGGCCGACGTCTGGCTGGGCATCGACGTCGGCTCCGACATCGCCCTGGCCAACGCGCTCGGGCGGGAGATCATCCGGGCCGGTCTCGTCGACACCGAGTTCGTGCGGCGGGCCACCGCCGGCTTCGAGGAGTACGCCGCCTCCGTCGAGCCCTTCACCCTCGCCGAGGGGGAGCGCCTGACCGGTGTGCCCGCCGACGCCATCGCGGACCTGGCCCACGCCTACGCGCGAGCGGGCCGGGCGCAGCTTTGCTGGACGCTCGGGATCACCGAGCACCACACCGCCACCGACAACGTCCTCGCGCTCTGCAACCTCGCCCTGCTGACGGGCCACGTCGGGCGCTTCGGCTCCGGGCTGGTCCCGCTGCGCGGCCAGAACAACGTCCAAGGCGGCGGGGACATGGGTGCGCTGCCCAACAAGTTCCCCGGCTTCCAGGACGTGGAGGACGGCACCGTGCGCGCACGGTTCGAGGCCCGCTGGGGGGTCACCGTCCCCGCGGCGCGCGGCTGGCACCTCTCCCAGATGTTCGACGCGATGGAGCGTGGCGACCTCCGGGCCCTCTACGTCCTCGGCGAGAACCCGGCCCAGTCCGAGGCCGACAACCACCGGACCGTCCGGCTGCTCCAAGGGCTCGATCACCTCGTCGTCCAGGACATCTTCCTCACCAAGACCGCGCAGCTGGCGGACGTGGTGCTGCCCGCGGCCGTCGCCGCCTTCGAGACCGAGGGCACCGTCACCTCGAGCGAGCGGCGCGTCCAGCGGCTCCGGCCGGCGCTCCGCCCGCCCGAGGGTGCCCGCGACGACATCGACGTCGTCTGCGCGCTCGCAGCCCGGCTCGGCCACGACTGGGGCCGCCCGAGCGCAGAGGAGGTGTGGGACGAGTGCCGCAGCCTGTCCCCCATGCACGCCGGGATGCGCTACGACCGGCTCGAGGCGCTGGGCGGGATCCAGTGGCCGTGCCCGTCCGAGGACCATCCGGGCACCCTGTTCCTCCACGCCAGGCTGTGGGAGGAGGACCCGGCCGCGCGCGGGCCCGCCGCCCCGTTCAGCCCGGTCACCTTCGAGCCGCCGCTCGACGAGCTCGACGAAGAGTTCCCGATCCGGCTCACCACCGGGCGCCGGCTCGACTCGTTCAACACCGGGGTCCAGAGCGGCGGCTACGCCTCGCCCCTGCGGCGGCCCGAGATGCTGGGCCTCTCCCCCGAGGACCTGGCGTCGCTCGGGGTTGCCGAGGGCGAGCTCGTGCAGGTGAGCTCTCGGCGAGGTTCGATCACCGTGGGCGTCCACCTCGACCGGTCGCTGCGCCCGGGGCTCGCGTTCTTGACGCTGCACTTCCCCGACCAGGTCGACACCAACGTGCTCACCCTCGACGCCTGGGACCCGAAGTCCGGCACGGCCGAGTTCAAGGCCACCGCGATCCGGGTCGACCGGCTGGCCGGGCGCGTCGGAGCCGGGGCCGGAGTCGCCGGGGCCGGAGTCGCCGGGGCCGGGGTCGCCTGATGGACCTGCGCACGACCGAGGAGGCCCCGAGCGCCGACGAGCGGCTCGCGGTGGACTCGGTCCTCGGACTGCCCGAATCGGGATGGTTCGGGGGCAGGCGCACCCCGCTCGACGGGCACGTCGCCGTCGGCGGCCTGTCCCTCGCCCGCAGCCGGCGCCACCTCCTCTTGCCGGCGCTCCACGCCCTCCAGGAGCGGGTGGGCTCGATCACCCCCGCCGGGCTCGGCTATCTCTGCACCCGCCTCGACCTGCCGCCGGCTGAGGCGTACGGGGTGGCGAGCGCCTACGCGCTCTTCACCTTCGAGCCGGGGCCGCCGGTCGTCGTGCACGTCTGCGACGACGTGGCCTGTCTCGCGGCGTCCGGCGGCGACCCGGCGGGGGACATGGCGCGCCGCTACGGGCCTGCGGGGTCCGGCACGGCCGTCACGTGGCGCCCGAGCCCGTGTCTCGGCCACTGCGAGCACGGGTCCGCCGCGCTCGTCCAGGCGGCGGGTGAGCGCGGCGGCCGGGCGTCGCTCGCGCCCTTCGCCCCCGGCGACCTGGACCGTCTCGCAGCCCTCGGCGCCGATCTCGTTCCCGCCGACCTCCCGGTCCCCCTCGCCCTCGTGCCCCAGGCCGGCGCGGAGGGGACCCGGCTGCTGCGCCGGGTCGGGAGGGTGGACCCCACGTCGATCGACGCGTACCGGGCAGCCGGCGGCTACGAGGGGCTCCGCCGGGCGCTCGAGATCGGCCCGCAAGAGGTCGTCTCGCTGCTGAAGGACGCCAAGCTGCTCGGGCGCGGCGGCGCCGCCTTCCCGACCGGCGCCAAGTGGGAGGCGGTCGCGCGCAACCCGCTCCGTCCTCACTACTTCGTCGCCAACGCGGACGAGTCGGAGCCCGGCACGTTCAAGGACCGGGTCCTGCTCGACCACGACCCCTACGCGCTCGTCGAGGCGCTGACCGTCGCCGGCGTCACCACCGGCGCGGAGAAGGGGTTCGTGTACCTGCGGGGCGAGTACCCCCTCGCCGCGGCCCGCCTCGAGCACGCCGCCGCCGAAGCCAGGAGCCGGGGCCTCCTCGGCATCGACGTCATGGGCTCGGGGATCGCCTTCGACATCGAGGTGCGGCGGGGGGCCGGCGCCTACATCGCCGGCGAGGAGACCGCGCTGTTCAACTCGCTCGAGGGCCGCCGGCCGGAGCCCCGCAACAAGCCGCCCTTCCCCGTGGACCGGGGCCTGTTCGGCAAGCCCACCGGGGTGAACAACGTCGAGACGCTGCTCTGCGTGCTCGAGGTCCTCGCGATCGGCGCGAGCGCGTACGCAGGGCTGGGGACGTCCGATTCCACCGGGACCCGCCTGTTCTGCCTGTCGGGCCGCGTCGCGCGCCGCGGGCTCTACGAGGTCCCGATGGGGACCACCCTCGGGGCTCTGCTGGACATGGCGGGAGGGGTGGCGGGCGGTCGTCCGCTCCGCGCAGTGCTGCTCGGAGGCGCCGCCGGCAGCTTCGTGGGGCCCGGCGACCTGGACCTCCCCCTCTCCTTCGAGGGAGCGCGCGCGGCCGGCACGACGCTCGGCTCGGGGGTGGTGGTGGTGCTGGACGACACGGTCGACATGACCGCCTTCGTCGGCCGGGTGGCGCGGTTCTTCCGCGACGAGTCCTGCGGCCAGTGCGTGCCCTGCCGGGTCGGCACGCAGCGCCAGGAGGAGGCCGTCGCCCGCCTGGCCTCCGGCCGGCCGCTCGGGTCGGTCGACGACGAGCTGGCCCTCCTGGCCGACCTCGACCAGGTGATGCGGGACGCATCGATCTGCGGGCTCGGGCAGACTGCGAGCAGCGCCGTGACCTCCGCGCTGCGCCAGGGCCTGATCGGCGACGGAGCGCACACCTCGAACGGGAGGAGACGATGAGCACGCCCGCGCCCGCGCCGACCCCGCTGACGTTGCGTCGGAGCGTGCAGGTCACCATCGACGGGGAGCAGGTCAGCGTCCCGGAGGGCTCGACGGTCCTCGAGGCGTGCCGCGCCCGCGGCGTCGAGGTCCCCACGCTCTGCTACCTGGAGACGCTCGCGCCGGTGAACGTGTGCCGGGTCTGCGTCGTCGAGCTGGAGGGCTCACGGGCGCTCGTGCCCTCGTGCTCGCGACCGGTGGCGCCGGGCATGGTGGTCCAGACGTCCTCTGCGCGTGTCCGCGCCAGCCGCAGGATGGTGCTCGAGCTGCTCGCCTCTTCGGTCGACCTCTCCACGGCCGGTGGCGATGTCCACCGTTGGATCGAAGAGTACGGCGCCCGCCCGGAGCGCCACGGACCCCCGGCGCCGGCGGCCGACAGGGACCACGCCCACGCGGGCCACCACGATCCCCCGGTAGACGGGAAGGCCGCGACGACGGCCCAGCCTGTCAAGCGGGACAACGACCAGTATGTGCGGGACTACGCGAAGTGCATCCTCTGCTACAAGTGCGTCGAGGCCTGCGGGGAGGAAGCCCAGAACACCTTTGCGATCGCGGTGGCCGGGCGGGGGTTCGACGCCCGGATCTCGACCGAGTTCGACGCGGCGCTCCCCGATTCGGCCTGCGTGTACTGCGGCAACTGCATCGCGGTCTGCCCGACCGGCGCGCTCATGTTCGTGAGCGAGCACGACCTGCGCGCCGGCGGCGAGTGGGACGAGAGCCGCCAGGAGGTGACCCGGACCGTCTGCCCGTACTGCGGCGTCGGCTGCAACCTCGAGCTCCACGTCCAGGACAACCGCATCGTGAAGGTCACCTCGCCCCTCGACCACGACGTGACGATGGGCAACCTGTGCGTGAAGGGCCGGTTCGGGTTCGAGTTCGCGCAGGGCGACTGACGCGGCACCACGGACCGCGCCGCCCTCGGGGCACGGCGGTCCGGTCGCTCACTCGAGCCGCGCCAGGCCCTCCACGCGGTGCTCGGTCTCGGTCTTCTTCGAGAGCTCGGGCGGCTGGCCGCAGTCGGGAACCGGACGCGTCGCTGCGGGGACGACCGTCGCCTCCCACGCCCCGGCAGCCGCCGGTCCCGACGCGACGAGGCGCAGGCGCCCGCCGCCGAGGTCCTCGACGCTCCGTGCGCAGTCGAACAGCGGCCAACCGACCTCCGCCAGCACCGCACGTTCGAGCGCCTGCGCGGCCGGCGAGTCGAGCCCGCTGCACCCGCGATAGCGGGGGAGGAGGTCGTCGAGCGGTCCGGCCCGCCGCACGATCCGGCCAAGCGCGTCCGGGTCGAGGAAGCCCCACGCCGTGCCGGCCGGAAGCACGACGCACGTGGCGGCGAAGCGGTGGCCGCCGGTGTGGCTGGTGCGCGCGAGGCGCACTCCGGCGCCCTCGAGGCCGGAACCGCGGAGCTGCTCGAAGAGCCTCGTGCCGGCGGACCCGCAGCAGCGGTCCCTGCGTCCGTGGGTGCACACCAGCACCTCGGACCCTTCGACCGGCTCGCCGGCCCCCGCCAGCAGCCGGTCGGTCGCGCGGCCGAGGGCGTCGCCGATCGCGGGGTCGTCCACCGCCCGGTCCAGGGCCGTGCGATCCCCCCGTCGGACGGCGTCCACCTCCACCTCCAGTTCGCGGCCCTCGAAGCGGGTGAACGGACCGGGCGGCCGCCGGTAGAGGGCGACGCGCCGGCACCGATCGGTCTCGGGCACGAGAAGCTGGATCCGGAACCCGCGCCCTGCGACG
>JAKAOD010000235.1 GCA_021823365.1 Actinomycetes bacterium
GACGAGGCTGGCGGCGGCCTCGGGGCTACCGCCGGGACTGTGCAGCACGATGTCGAGGTTGGGGCCTGGCAGGTCCTTGCACACCTCCATGAGCCCCTGCATGTCTTCGAGCGTGATCGACGCTGCGGGACCGCCCTTCCCGAACCAGTCGGTGTAGTAGACGATCGTCGGCCGTTGCGTCAGAGCGAAGAGCTGGCCCAGGTATTTCCGACGTACTCCGTCGAAGTCAGGTGCGCCGTTCGGGAGGCGGTTTGAGGGGTCCTGCAGCTCGACCAGGATCTCACCCCAGGTGGGCATGGGTCAGCGAATGTTGCCGCCGGTGGCGTTCCTCACCTGGCTCGGATGCACGTTCACCATGAGCTCGGTGTACGCGCTCAGCTGCCCGTAGACGTCGAGGAGTGCCGCGACCCCGGGTAGGGCGCGACCACGCTCCACCAGCTCACGCTGGATGACCTGGCTGTCGCTTGTCGTCTCGGCGCTCTCCGGCATGCCAGCACCTCCCTCGTCGAATCCACCATACTCATCGTCGCGAGTCCCGGACGGGTTGAGGCGCTCCCGCTGCGCCCGCCGGACCCAGCCAGCGGAGCTGGGCACCTTGCCGTTGTCCGGCTGGGCCAGTTTCGCCCCACTACCGTCAGGGAGATGACGACCGAAGCTCGCGGGTGAACCCCCGGAGACAGGGGCCTGACCCCGGGGATCTCGATACCCTGATCGCGAGGCTCGACCCCGAGGACCTCCGCGGGATCGTCGGCAAGGCCGCGGATCGCCACGAGGACGTCGCTCGGGCGGTCCGCCTGGTGGCGACCCGGGGGTCTGGGGATCTCTCCCAGCTGAAAGCGGAGATCGACCGCGGGCTGCGGACGAGCCGGCACCTCGGCTACCGGGAGAGCGGCGGCTGGGCGGTCCAGGCGAGGCCCGTCGTGGAGGCGATCAGCGAGGCGGTCGACTCGTCGCCCACGGCCGAGCTGGTCGCGCTGATCGAGCGGGCGGTCGGGCACGTCGTGAAGGTCATCCTCAAGGCGGACGACTCCGACGGGCTGATCGGCGACCTGGCGCGTGAGCTGCTCGACCTGCACGCCCGGGCGTGCGACGCCGGAATCCCGGATCCGATCAAGCTGGCCCGCTGGATGGTCCGGTTCCGCTTCGACGACCAGGACTTCTTCGAGGTGGACCCTGTTCGCTACGCCGATGCCTTGGGCGATCTCGGGCTCGCGGCGTACCGGCGCGAGGTCAAGCAGCGGGTCGAAGCTGGTGGTGGCGACTCGTTCGCCGCCACGTACGCCCAAGAGCGTCTGGCCGTGCTCGACGGCGACGCGGAGGCCCTCGTCGGGCTGATGGGCGGTGACCTGAGCCGGCCGTACCAATTCATCAGGGTCGCCGAGGCCATGGCCGAGCTGGGCCGCGACGACGACGTCCTGTCCTGGGCCACCCGGGGGATCGCTGAGACGAGCGGCTGGCAGGTCGCCCAGCTCTACGACCTGGCCGCCGGGGTCCACACCCGCCGAGAAGAGGACCAGGAGGTGCTCCGGCTGCGCCGCGAGCAGCACCAGCGGATGTCCTCGTTGACGACGTACGGTCTCCTGCGCGCTGCGGCCGAGGCCGGTGGGGTGTGGCCGGCCGAGCGCCCAGCGGCCCGGGCGGTGCTGGCGGAGCGCGACCCCGGTGGCCTGGTCGACGCGCTGCTTGCCGACGGAGAGCCTGAGGCTGCCTGGCAGGTGCCCGGAGCCCATCCTGACTGGGATCCGGGACCGCAGCGGTGGGTGCGCCTGGCCGAGGCCCGTGAAGCGTCTGCGCCGGGCGATGCGCTCGACGTGTACCTGCGCCTGGCCGACCTCCAGCTCGAGACGACCGGAAAGACGGCCTACGTGCGAGCGGTGGCGATCCTGAAGAAGGCGGCGCAGGCGGCCCGAGCGGCGGATCGCCAGGGTGAGTTCGCCGCGCACCTGGCGGCGTTGCGGGAGACGCACCGGCGGCGGCCGACGTTCATCGCCGTCCTCGACAAGGCCCGGCTGGGGTGAGGCAGTTGGAGAGGATCGTCGGAGTGACGGCTGTTGCGGGTGCAGGCGAGGCCGGTTCAGGTGACGATGACGAAGCGGGCCCGCTCGGCCCGGAGCATCTCGAAGGGCGTGACATAGCGCACGCCGACGCCGAGGCAGGCGTTCGGGATCTTGATCTTCTTCGTGGAGTGGGCGACGACCTCGTGGGTGACCACCACGTGATGGTGGGCATGGGCGTGGGCAACGAGGTAGTAGTCGGCGTCTTGCAGGAAGGTGGCGACGGCGGCCGGCTCGTACCCGGCGCCGTTGGCCCAGGTGCTGGTGGCCTGCAGGCTCGGCACCACGGCGGCGTCTGCTTCGAGGAAGAAGGCGCCGGGTCGCTCGCCGGCCCAGGTCGCGAGGTCGTCGTCGACCGCGTCGAGCTCGATGGCGACCTTGTCGATGCTGAAGACCGTGCCCGCCTGGTGGGCGTGATCGATCCAGTCCCAGAACGCGGGACAGAAGTCGAAGCCGTAGTGGCGGTTCTTGGCTTCGATGAACACGTTCGTGTCGAGCAGGTAGGCCATCAGCCGGTCCCGAGTCGGCTGACCAGCTCCTCGAAGGTCGACAGCTTCTTCAGCCCCAGCATCTGGAATGCGTCGCGGTGCAGGGTCTGGCCTTCGAGGGTGCTGACGATCACCGCGCGGGCGAACCGCTTGGAAACCCGCGCCGGCTGGGTGCTAAAGAAGTTGCCGCCGGTCCCCGGTCGCTCCCCCAAGATCTCCAGGATCCGGGCCAGCTCGTCCCGGTAGGCGGTCTGGTACTCGTCCCAGCTCAGCCGGCCAGCGTCGTGGACGCGGCGGAGGACCACGAGGGTGCTCACCTTGAACCTGCGAGCGAGCGACTCCATCTCGTCGACCACCGGCATGTCCGGAGACAGCGCGTCGCGTAGGGACTCCAGGGGTACGAGCACCTCGGCGGCGACCTGGTTGCACCAACGCTCGACCGGGTTGGTCGGAGCCGCCCCGAGGTCGGCGTCGTCAAGCGCGGTCTCGCCCAGGAACAGGTGGAGGAGCTCGTGGGCGAGCGTGAAGATCTGGGCCGCCTTGGTGTCGGCGCCGTTCACGAACACCAGCGGAGCGAGCCGGTCAACGAGGGAGAAGCCGCGGAACTCCTCGGGGTCGAGCTTGCGGTGCGTGTTGGCGCCGACGACGCCGCTCACCATCACGAGCACGCCCAGGTCCTCGGCATGGTCGACGAGGGTTCGCAGCGCGTCTGACCAGATGTGACCGCGCTCGATCGGGTCGAACCTGAGCGTCATCCTGACCTGCTCGGCGGCTTCCACGACGGGTACCGACGTCGTCAGCGACCCGACGAAGCCGACCGGATCCTCTCTCGTGACCTGGGCGAAGTCCCGGTACCACTCCTGTCGCTGCTGGCACTGGAAGATCGTGTCGAGAAGGTCGGGACTCGGGCGGGACACCCCGGCGTCGCCCATCGTCCGGTAGTCGGGGATCGGAACATGCTCCTCGGGCGGTTCGGAGAGGAAGAGGAACCCGATCGGCGTGTGCGTCGCTCGGGCGAAGTCTTCGAGCTGCTTGAGCGTCGGAGTCCGCTCTCCGCTCTCCCACTCGGTGAGCTTCGGGAACCTGGTCGCCAGCTCGTCGATGCCCAGACGAGACCGTTCACGCGCCCATGCGAGCAGCCGAGGGCTCACGGCGGCGCGTACCGAGGTGGTCATCGTGCGACCGTACCGTCGGGCTGTGACGGGCTCGGTCCCGAGGTGAGGGAGGCACTGGAGTCCAGGTTGAGCGCGGCGACGATCTGGCGGTAGAGGTCATCAACCTTAGCCGGACAGTCGGTCTGCTGCGCTATCCATCTGCCCCTGCGGATCTTGCTCTTGCCAACCTCGGCTTCGGCCTCAGACAGCTTGCCGGGGGCGACGCCTTCGATGAAGCCTTCGAGGGCCTCTGCGCTGCCGGTCCAGCTCGTGGTCAACGTGAACACGCCCTGGCGAGCACCAAGGTCCACCTGCTCGTCCCAGGACTCCTGGGTCATGCGCCGCTGGTCCTTTCCGCCGCTGCCGGCGTGTTCGATGAACCGCTTCAGCTCGGGAAGGTCGACTCCGGCCTGCTCGATCTGGCGGAAGATGTGATTGCTCCAGTTGGTCTCGACGTCGAACGACTTGCCATCGCAGACGACGACCCACGGGATACCGAACCCGTGCAGGACCGAAAGGATGGTGCGGGACCCACTGTCGCCGGGCGCGCTGTAGAACCCGATGTCCCTTGCTGCGGGCGTGCCGCGTTCTTCGGCCGCCTTGCTCTTGGCGCACCAGATCGGAAGTGCCCCTTGCTCGGTCGGGCCGGAGACGATGACCGCGCCACGGGAGAACAGCAGGGCGCGTGCGTCGGCCGAGAGCGCGAACTCCTGCGTGATCTTGGCGACGCCCCCTGCGTCGAGCGCCCGAGCCAGGCGGCGGCAACGGGAGCCTCCGTCGTCATTGCTGATCCGAAGCAGACGCGTCAGATCGCCAGCTTCCTCCATCGGTACGAGATGGGGTGAGTGGGTGACGAGCAAGACCTGCCCTGGCACCGTTCGCAGGGCCTGTCGCAGGGCGGTCTGCCAAGTGGGGTGCAGCGACACGCCGGGTTCATCGAGGACCGTGAGACGGTCGGGCGCGCTCACGAGCGCTTCGGCGAGGACGAGTGCTTCCCACGTGCCAGCTCCGAACAGCTGGATCGGACGCTCCCCCCGAGGCGTGCGGTCGTCGGTCTTGTTCCAGCCGATGACCGTGATGATGCTGCCGGGCTGACCCTCGTCTCCCGCTTCGTTGCCTCCGCCCGAGACCGCAACTTGGCCTGCCCCTATCGGAGCGGTGGTGGCGACCGGCGTCCGCGCCGCCGCGAAGGTGACGTCGAAGGCGCGGCCGGGCGCCAGTCGTTCGAATTGTTCTTGGATCGCCTCGAAGGTCTCGCGCTCCTGAAGCGAGGCGCCGTTCTTGAGCTCGAACAGGCGCAGCGGCAGGAACCCGGGGTCGCGCGGCGGCACCGGGCCCGCGAGGAGCTCCCACGGGTAGATCCCGGCTCGCCAGGGGATCGTGCCGCCGACCCCAAGACCACGGAACTGCTCACCCAGGACGATCAGGCTCTCAGTCAGGTTGAGGCGCAACGCGCGTGAGAGCCCGAATGCCTGCGGGGCGCCCGGTCCGAAGACCCGGAAGCCGAGCAGGTTGGCGGCGGCACGGAACGGCTCGTGTTGGTCGTTGACCGCGCCGGTGCCGAGTCGCACAACCAGGCTGGTCAATCTCTTGCCGGCTGGCGGACAGAGTGCCCTGAGCGCGAAGTGTGGAAGCGGATCTGGCAACGGTGGCGGCGGGCTGGGATTGCCGCTCAGGCCGAACAGCGCCTCGCACAGTCTCGTCTCCGAGGTCGTCGGGCCAACGGCGGTGCCATGTGCAACGATGCCCGCCCAGTAGCTCGGCGTGAAAAGGACCCAGTCATAGGGCGACCCGTCCACCTCGAACTCGTAACGCGCTTCCCAGAGGGCATCGTCGTAGCCGGGATGTCGGAACGCCAACGTGCCGGCAAGCAGAGGAAGTAGCGCTGCCTCATTTACCTCTTCAGTGACCCACG
>JAKAOD010000236.1 GCA_021823365.1 Actinomycetes bacterium
GGAGCGCGGCGTCCGAGCTCGCGACCTTGGCGAGGGCGGCGGGGAGGAACGCCGGGGCGACGCGGGCCGGGCGCCCGCCCGGCCCGACGTGCCGCTCGCTCGCGTCAAGGCTCACAGGGTCACGATAGCCGTGGGTCGTGCGGGCTTCCCCTGGCCGGCGCGGGCACGGCGCCGGGTAGCATGCGCCCGTGGCGAGCTCCCGGGGCGATGCCGCGCCGCGCCCGGGCGGGGGGGAGCGGCCCATTGACGTCTTGTGCATCGGCAACGCGCTCGTCGACCACCTCGCCTTCGCCGGCGAGGAGGTGCTCGAGACGGTGGGCATCGCCCGCGGGGGGATGACGCTCGTCGACATCCCGACGACGGCTCGGATCGCGGCGGTCGTCGGCGAGGGTCGCCAAGTCCCCGGCGGCATGGTGACGAACTCGGCCGTCGGGGTCGCCTCGCTCGGGGGAACGCCCGCCTACGTCGGGGCGGTCGCGGACGACGAGCCCGGGAGGCGGTTCGCGGCCGACCTCGAGGCCGCCGGCGTACGGGCCGTCCTCGAGCGCTTTCCCGTCGACGAGTCCGACCCCGACGCAGCGACGGGGCGCTGCTTCGTGATCGTCACGCCGGATGGCGAGCGGACGATGGCGACGGCGCTCGGCGTCGGAGGGCGGCTGGACCGCGACGGCGTCGACCCCGACGTCATCGCCGCGGCGCGCCTCGTGTTCCTCGAGGGGTATGTGCTCGACCTTCCCGACGCCGCGGCGATCGTCGAGAAGGTCGTGGCCGAGAGCGGGCGCGCCGGCACCCGGATCGCGGTCGGGCTGGCCGACTCGATGCTCGTCGAGCGCCACCACTCCCTGCTCTCAGATCTCGTCGCGCGCCACGTCGACGTCGTCTTCGCCAACGAGGCCGAGGTCGCCGCGCTGACGGGCGAGCGCAGCGTCGACGCGGCGCTCGAGGCGTTGGCCCGGCCAGGTCTCGTGGCCGTCGCGACCTGCGGCCGCGACGGGGCCCTCGTCGCGCACGACGGCTCGATCGTCGCCGTCCCGGCCGTGCACGTCGAGCACGTCCTCGACCGGACCGGTGCCGGGGACCTCTTCGCAGGCGGGTTCTGCTTCGGTCTCACGCACGGAGCCGGCGTCGAGCGGGCCGCTCGCCTCGGATCGCTCGCTGCCGCCGAGGTGATCGGACACCTCGGCGCGCGCCCGGAGACCTCGCTCGCCGAGCTCGCCCGAGCCGCGGGCCTGCTCTGACTCAGTCGCCTCCCTCGGCGTCGTCGGCGGGGAGGCAGGGGAGGTCGAGGTCGGCGAGCCGGACGAGCCCGGAGGCGATCCATCGAGCAAGGCCCGCCACCTGATCGTCGATCTTCTCCGGGTGCTCGAGAACGGCCTCGTCGAGGTGGTAGGTCCCTTGGTAGGCGATCTCGATCGCGCAGGAGGGGACGTCACGCTCCGGGTCGAAGACCTGCTCGATCGTCGGCCCGGTCCGCTCGAGGTGCTCGCCCGCGATCTCGGGAGCGCCGCCGTCGAGCGCGGCGAGGACCGTGGCGGGGTCCGGGACCGCCGCGAGGCGCTGAAGGCGGAGCGCCACCTCGACGACCACCTCCGGCCGCTCGGTGGGCGCTTCGCCGATCGTGTACGACCGGTACGCGCTCTGGCTCCAGGTCGGCCACTCGAGGCTCAGGTCGGCGCGCACCCTCGGCGGGCTCTGCTCGCCGGGCAGGCTGTAGGAGGTCTCGAAGGAGACGTCGCCGAGGAAGACGTCGACCTGGAAGCGCTCCTCGACCGCCTGCTGCTCGAGGAGCGCCGCCTCGAGCGCTTCGCGGATCGCCCCGATCACGTCGAGGAGGATGTGGTCGATCACGGATCATCGAGGCTAGTGGTCCCGGGCGCTCCCGCGGCCGGGCCGCCCGCCGCGTGGCGCGGCCCTCGACGGCGGCGCCACGGAACCGCCCCCGAGCGCTGCGATGGGGCGACCGGCGCCCGTAGTAGAACGATCCGATGGCGAACCCCTGGCTCGACCGTCGAGTCATCGCCTACGCCCACCAGGGCGGAGCGCGAGAGGGGCCCTCGAGCACGCTGTTCGCGATCGGCGCGGCGCTCGCCGCCGGCGCGACGGGGGTCGAGCTCGACGTCCATGCGACCGCCGACGGTGAGCTCGTCGTCTGCCACGATGCGACGCTCGATCGGACGACGTCTGGCCGCGGCATGATCGCCGAGCAGCGACTCTCCGACATCGAGCAGCTGGACGCGGCCTACTGGTTCGTCTCCGGCGAGGACGCTTGTCACGGGCGCCTGCCTGTCGACTACCCGCTTCGGGGTCGGGCGGGTGCCGAGCCGGGGCTCAGGGTCGCGTCGCTGCGAGCCGTGCTCGAGGCGTTTCCCGGCGTCGTGCTGAACCTCGACATCAAGCAGACGGCGCCGCGGGTGCGCCCCTACGAGGCGACGCTCGCCTCGTTGCTCCAGCACTACGGCCGGCGCGACGACGTGATCGTGGCGTCGTTCCACGACGAGGCGACCGAGACGTTCCGCACGCTCGCGCCCGAGATCGGGACCTCCGCCGGCCGCCGGGCCGTCGCCGCGTTCGCCCTCGCCCACTGGTCGCGACGGCGTCCCGACCGCCGGATCGCCAGGCACGTCGCCCTCCAGGTTCCGGCGCACGTGCGCGGCGTGCGCCTGGTGACGAGGCGGTTCGTCGAGACGGCGCACGAGCTCGGCCTCGCCGTCCACGTCTGGACGGTCGACGACCCGGCCGAGATGGAGCGACTCGTCCTCGCCGGGGTCGACGGGGTGATGTCGGACCGACCGAGCGCGCTCGCCGGGGTGCTCCGACGGCTCGGCGCGACGTGGGCCGGCGCGCCGGGACTTGGCCGGGAGCCGTAGCGAGCTCGACCGGGCACCAGACGGTCGGGCCAGGAGCCGATCCGCGCGGCGAGCGCTGCCGCGCCGTCCTCTACGCTCGGCAGGTCGGCGCGTCATGGGAGGAAGCCGGTCGTGGGGCTGTCCATCGGGATCGTCGGCCTGCCGAACGTCGGCAAGTCGACGCTCTTCAACGCGCTGACGCGCAACCAGGCGCTCGCGGCGAACTACCCGTTCGCGACCATCGACCCGAACGTCGGGGTGGTCGCGGTGCCCGACGAGCGGCTCGACCGCCTCGCCGCGCTGTACGCCTCGGCTCGCGTCGTGCCGGCGATGGTGACCTTCGTCGACATCGCCGGGCTCGTGCGCGGCGCCTCGAAGGGCGAGGGACTCGGCAACCGCTTCCTCGCGGCGATACGCGAGGCCGACGCGATCTGTCAGGTCGTGAGGGTGTTCTCCGACCCGGACGTCGTGCACGTCGACGGCCGGGTGGACCCGAAGGCCGACATCGAGACGGTGAACACCGAGCTCGTCCTCGCCGACCTCCAGACCGTGGACGGCCGGCTCGAGCGGCTCGTCAAGGAGGCGAGGGCGCGGCGCGAGCTCGCCCAGACGCTCGAGGCCGTGCAGGCCGCGCGCGAGGTGCTCGACTCGGGCGAGACGATATGGGCCGCAGCCGCCCGCGGGGCGATGGACCCCGCGGCGCTCGCCGACCTCCACCTCCTTAGCGCCAAGCCGATCGTCTACGTGTTCAACGTCGAGGAGGGGGCGCTCGGGGACGCGTCGCAGCGGGAGCAGCTCACCGCGCTCGTCTTGCCGGCAGAGTCGGTGACGCTCTCGGCGCAGCTCGAAGCCGAGCTCGCCTCGCTCGAGCCGAAGGACGCGGCCGAGCTGCTCGCCGGGTACGGCCAGTCGGAGCCCGGACTGTCCCAGCTCGCCCGGGTCGGTTTCAGGGTGCTCGGGCTGCAGACATTCCTCACCGCCGGCCCGAAAGAGGCGCGAGCCTGGACGATCCGCGCCGGGGACACGGCGCCGGAGGCCGCAGGCGTGATCCACACCGACTTCCAGCGGGGCTTCATCAAGGCCGAGATCGTGAGCTACGGCGACCTCGTCGCGGCGGGCTCGGTCGCCGCGGCACGCGCCGCCGGCAAGGCCCGCATCGAGGGCAGGGAGTACGTGATGCGTGACGGCGACGTCGTCGAGTTCCGCTTCAACGCCTGACGGCCGGGCGGGGTGGAAGGTGGGCGACCTCCCTCGAGCGACGACGGGCCCAGGGCGCGCTGGCACACCTGGACGCGAACATGCCGGCATGAGCCTCTTCGACTGCGAAGCGTCCGGTTCGCTCGTCTACTCGGTGCGCACGAGCGCTCGTGCGCGCAGGGCGCGCGTCAGCGTGTCGCCGCGAGACGGCGTCGTCGTCGTGGTCCCGCGACGCGCCGACCCACGCCAGGTCGCCGCGTTCGTCCAGAGCCGGGCAGAATGGATCCGCCGGGCGGAGCGGAGGATCGCCGAGGCGCTCGCCTCCGTGAGCGCCCGGCCTGACGTCGACGCGGCCGGCCGGCCCGTCGTCGTCGCCCTCCGCGCCGTCGACGAGGAATGGCGCGTCGCCTACCAGCCCTCGCCGGCGCGCCGGTGCGCGGCGCGGGTCGCCGGGCCCGAGTGGCTCCTTGTCTCTGGACCCGTCGGCTTCGCCGACTCGGTGCGCCCGGCGCTCGAGCACTGGCTCGCCGAACGCGCACGGGCCGATGTCGTCGGTTGGCTGACGCACCTCGCCCGGGAGCGCCGCGTGACGCTCGCCGGCGTCAGCGTCCGCGCCCAGCGCAGCCGCTGGGCGAGCTGCTCCTCCGCCGGCCGCGTCAGCGTGAACCGCAACCTTCTGTTCCTGCCGCGGCACCTCGTCGAGCACGTCCTCCTGCACGAGCTGTGCCACCGGCTGGAGATGAGCCACTCGCCGCGCTTCTGGCGGCTGCTCGAAGCCGCCGACCCGAGCACTGCGGAGCGCCGCGTCGAGCTGCGCACGGCGTGGAAGTACGTGCCGAGCTGGGCGCAGACGTCCTAGCGCCGAGGCCGCTCAGCCGCGGCCGCAGTTCGGCTTCTTGCCGTGATTGGCCTTCTTCTTCTTGGAGAGCTTGCGCTTCGTGGTTCTCTTCGACACGGGAGCAGCACTCTAGCCGATGCCGGGCCACCCGCTCTCCCCGGGCCGTCGACCGCTCCGCGCAGCGCTACCGTGGACGGCGATCGAGCGCTGTTCGCCCGGAGGCCGGCATGGCGTGGCTGCTGCGTCGAGGTGAGGTGCTGGCGAGCGTCGACCTGCTTCCCGACCAGAGCCGGGGCGGGCTGGCGCGCTCGGGATGCGCGCCGGCCGACGGGATCGCCGTGCTGGCCCGCACCCGACTCGTCCACACGCTGACGTTACGACGGCCCCTCGACGTTGCCTACCTGAGCGAGGACCTCGTCGTGCTCGCGACCCGGAGGTTCCCGCCCCGGCGCATCGGGCTCCCGCGACGGGCGCCGCGGCCGGTGCTCAGGGCCGAGGCGGGGTCCTTCGAGCGGTGGCTGCTGCGGGAGGGCGACCAGCTGGAGCTGAAGGCGTGACCGGGGAGCCGGCGAGCTCCCCGGGAACGCTCTACGTCGTCTCGACCCCGATCGGGAACCTCGGCGACCTCTCGGCAAGGGCCCGCGACGTGCTCGGCAGCGTCGCCGTCCTCGCCTGCGAGGACAC
>JAKAOD010000237.1 GCA_021823365.1 Actinomycetes bacterium
GTCCCAACCCGGCATCGCCAGCACCAGCTGGACATCGCTGATGTGGCGCTCGAGGAAGGCCGCTTCGCAGTAGGCGAAGTAGAGCTCCCACCGGCGTTGGAACCGTTCGTCGAAGCCGAGCGCGCGTGCCAAGGCCGCGCCCTTCGCGAAGTCCGCGATGGTCGCCTCGATGCCGGCGTCGGTGAGCTCTGCCGGCTCGCAGCGCGAGTAGCGGCTGTAGACGGCCGAGGGCGCGACCGGCCGATGCCCGAAGGCCTCGGGAAAGGCGTAGCGGCCGGCATGGAAGAGCTGGAGGGCGATCAGGCCTGCAGCGCCGTGGACCGCGTCGGCGACCCGGCCGAGGCGGGCGAGGTCGGGCTCTCGCGAGAGGACGCAGTAGCTTCGACCTCCCGCGCCGACCTCGCTGATCGCCGCCCCCCCGGTCACGACGAGCCCCGCCCCGCCCCTCACCCGCTCGAGGTAGAAGGCGGCGAGCGCCTGCCCGTCGTCGTCGAGATGCTCGCGACCGAGGTGCATCGCCCCCATCACCACCCGGTGCGGGAGCTCGAGCGTCCCGATCCTCCCCGGGGACCACAGCCGGCCGGGGTCCGCCGCCGAAGGCGGCTCGCGCCCTCCGGCCTCCTCAGGCATCCGCCGACAGCGGCGGGGTGAGGTCCTCGACGAAGGGCGGCGCGACGACCGACAGCCCGCCGTCGACGACGATCGTCTGGCCGGTGAGGTAGGACGAGGCAGTCGAGAGGAGGAACAGGACGACTCCGGCCACCTCCTCGACGGTGCCGAGCCTCCGCTTCGGGACCTTGCGCACGACCGTCTCGAGCGGCGCCATGCCGGGGACCTCGTAGAAGTAGGCCAGCGAGTCGGACTCGATGAGCCCCCCGCTCACGGCGTTGACGTTCACCTCGCGAGGGCCGAGCTCGAGGGCGAGGTACCGAACCCACGCCTCGATGGCCGCCTTCGCCGAGCCGAGGTTGGCGTAGGTGGGGAACGCCCTGGCGCTCCCGTAGCTCGACAGGGCGACGATCCGGCCCCCTCCGGTCATCAAGCGGGCCGCGGCCTGGGCCGAGAGCACGAAGGACCGGACGTTCATGGCGAAGGACCGGTCGAGGTGGTGCTGGCGGAGGTCCAAGGCGTGCTTGAACGAGCTCGCCGCGGCGTTGGCGACGAAGTAGTCGAGCCGTCCGTGCTCGGCGGCCGCTGCGTCGAAGAGCCGCTCGATCTCCTCGGGCTGCTCGACGTCGGCCTGCACGGGCGTCGCGTGGCCCCCGAGCCGCTCCGCCTCTTCGCAGGTCGCGGCGGCGGCCTCGACGTCGCGCCTGTAGTTGACGACGACCGCGGCGCCTTCGCGGGCGAGCGACAGCGCGACGGCGCGACCGATCCCCCTCGACGCGCCGGTGATCAGGGCGACGCGGCCGGAGTGCTCGCCGCTCACCGGGAGGCCGGGAAGATCGCGCGGGCGATCAGGGCCTTTTGGATCTCGTTCGTCCCCTCCTCGAAACGCTGCGCGCGGGCGTCGCGATAGACGCGCTCGATCGCGCTCGACTCGAAGAAGCCAATGCCGCCGTGCACCTGGAGGGCTTTGTCGGTGACGCGGGTCAGCATGTCGACGGCGTGCAGCTTCGCCATCGACGACAGCTCGCCGGTGCGCTCGTCGCCCGCCTCGAAGCTGCGAGCGGCGTGGAGGGCGAGCTGGCGGGACGCCTCGATGTCGGCGGCGTTCTCGGCGAGGGCGAAGGCGATCGCCTGGCGCTCCGATAGCCGCTTGCCGAAGGTCTCCCGAGACTTCGCGTAGGAGACGGCGAGCTCCTGGGCTCGACGGGCAAGTCCCACGCAGGTGATCGCTACGGCGATCCGGCTCGGCGCGAGGAACCCGTCGAAGGCGACCTCGAGCCCCTGGCCCTCCTCGCCGAGGCGGTTGGCGACGGGGACCGGCGAGCGGTCGAAGCGCAGGCGCGCGTGGTCCGTGCCGCGCACGCCCATCGAGCCCGACATCGCCTCGACCGTCGCCCCTTCGACGTGACGGCCCACCATGAGCGCGACCGTCCCCTCCCGGCCCTTCGTGCCGGCGATCCGGGCGAAGAGGAGCCAGTAGTCGCAGTCCACGCCGAAAGTGATGAGGTGCTTCTCGCCGCTCAAGAGGTAGGTGTCGCCGTCGCGGGCGACCTCGCAGCGCAAGTCGGCGCCGCTGCCGGCGCCCGGCTCGGTCAGCGTGAAGGCGACGCGGATCGCCCCGCTCACCTGGGGGTAGACGAACGCCTCGCGCTGCGCCGGCGTGGCGAGCCGGTCGATGGAGCGCCAGAGCCCGTTCGTCACGTGGACGATCATCCGCAGCGAGGCGTGCGACATCGCGAAGAGCTCGAGGAGCCGGAGGTAGCCCGGGAAGGGAAGGCCACGCCCGCCGTAGGCGACCGGGGCGGCGAGCCGCAGGTACCCGCGCTCGCGCAGCTCCGCCCAGAGCCGCGCGGGCACCTTGTTCTCGCGCTCGATCTCGGCGGCGTAGGCCTCGCCGGGCCCCCGGACGAACTCTTCGACCTCGGCGACGAGCGCCTCGGCGTCCCCCTCGGCTCGGCCCGCGGCGCCCTCACCGCTCATCGTCCACCCGCCTCCCCACGCGTCTCTTCCTCGACGATCCGCCGCGCCATGTCACGCAGCACGAACTTCTGCACCTTGCCGATCGGGTTGCGCGGCAGCTCGTCCACGACGACCAGGCGCTCTGGCCAGTATTGCTTGGCGACCTGCCGGCCGTCGAGGTGGCGCTGCATCTCCGCGAAGTCGAGCCCGGAAGGAGCGACGGCGAACGCGCAGGCGCGCTCGCCGAGCCGCTCGTCGGGCATCGCGACGACGGCGACCTCCTCGATCGCCGGGTGCTCGTGGAGGAGCTGCTCGATCTCGGCGACCGGCACCTTCTCGCCACCCCGGTTGATCACGTCCTTCACCCGGCCGCTGATGCGCACGAAGCCGGCGTCGTCGATCACCGCGAGATCGCCGGACCGGTACCAGCCGTCCGGCGTCGTCGCCGATGCCGTCCACTCCGGGCGGCCGAGGTAGCCCTCGAACAGGCAGCCGCTTTTCACCTCGAAGTTGCCCTCCTGCCCGGGCGCGAGGACCTGCCCGTCGTCGTCGGTCACCCGGATGCGCACGCCGGCCAGGGCGCGGCCGTCGGTCCCCCAGACCTTCGCCGGCTCGTCGCCCGGTGCCGACAGCGTCCCGAGGCAGGTCTCGGTCGTGCCCCAGGCGCCGCAGACGGCGACGTCGAGGGCACGGGTCGCCCGCTCCGCCAGCCCCCGGGGCACCGCCGCCCCGGTCGCAACGAAGACCCGCAACGCCTGAGGAACAGCTCCGCCTGCGTCGACCGCCTTCACGAGGTCGGCGAGGAACGGCGTCGCGGCCTGGACGAAAGTGCAGCGGTGGCGCGAGAGCGCGTCGAGCGCGGCGCGGGCGTCCCAGACCGGCTGCAGGACCTGCGGCACCCCGAGGGTGAAGGCGAGCCACATCCCGTAGAGGAAGCCCGTCTGATGGGCGATCGGGGACGGCACGAAGACGACGTCGGAGGGACCGAGACCGAGGTGGCGCACCTCCATGGCCGCCGCCCTGCTCAAAGAGTCCGCACGCTGGAGCACGCCCTTCGGCTCCCCCGTCGTCCCCGAGGTGAACAGCAGCTGCGCCAGGTCATGCGGTCCCGGAAGGCGCGCGGCGAGGACCGCGGCATCTGCCGAGGCGAGGGCGGCCTCGAGCTCCGGCTCGAAGTCGTGCCAGGCGACGCGGCACCCGGGGGCCGGGACCTTCGATTGCGGCGACGCGGCGTCGACCACGACGACGTGCTCGAGCGACGGGACCTCCTCGGGGGAGCTGACCAGCTCGCCGACCTCGGTGGCGTGGTCCCGGCCGCGGAAGCGCCCGGCGACGAACAGGACGCGGGCGCCCGAGCGGGTCAGCATGAACGCCAGCTCCCGGCGCCGGTAGATCGGCATCAACGGGCAGCAGACGGCGCCGGCACGCAGCACGCCGAGGGCGATGACGACGAGCTCTGACCAGTTCGGGAGCTGGAAGGCGACCGCCTCGCCCGGCGCGACCCCGAGCGAGGCGAGCATCGTCGCGACGGCGTCTGCACGCCGATCGAGGTCGCCCCAGGTCACGGCCCGCTCCCCTCGGCCCTCGGACGCCACCTCGACGACCGCGACCTCCTCCGGACGCCGGCGCGCCGCGCGGCGCGCGAGCTCGACGACGTGGACGCCCCCGCGGCGCCCGGATGCGGCGGGCATCTCCTCAGCGGACCGCCGGCGCCGGGCCGGCGGGACCGTCGCGCCGAGAGCGGGCGACGGCGCCCGGGCGCCCGCCGAGCCCGGGGGGCGCCGGCTGGCCCTGCCGGACTCGGTCGACATCGGGACGCCGATCCCGTTCATCTCCTCGAGGAAGCGCGGGTAGGAGATGCGGTAGGCGCGGGGATAGGTGAGCCGGGATTCGCCCTCCGCCCGCGACGCGGCGACGGCGAGGGCCATGAGCACCCGGTGGTCGTTGAACGAGGACAGGTCGGCACCGGCAAGGCGGTCGACGCCGCGGACCACGAGCCGGTCGTGGAGCTGCTCCAGGCGACCGCCCATCCGGTTGAGCTGGAGCATCGCCGCGACCCGGTCCGACTCTTTCAGGCGGACGTGGGCGATGTTGTCGAGGACCGTCGTGCCCCCGGCGAAGCTCCCGAGGACCGAAAGGACCGGCAGCATGTCCGGGACGCTCCGGCAGTCGACGCGGACGCCCGAGAGCTCGCAGCCGTCGTGGCGGACCCGCGCCCAGCCACTCTCCTCGTCGGCCGCCAGCGGGAGGCCCATCTCGGCGACGATGTCCAGCAGCTCGGCCTCGGGATGGTCGACCTCGGCGGCGCGCCTCGCCGGCAGGCCCCGCAGCAGCACGTCGGAGGGGTGCAGCGCCGTGGCGGCGAGCCCGAAGGCGGCGGCACCGACGTCAGGAGGGAGCTGCACGCTCGCCGGCCGAGCCGTCTGACCGCCCTCGACGGCGAAGCGCCGGCCGCCGTCGGCAACCTCGACCTCGAGCCCGAATGCCGCCATCATGCGGATCGTGAGGTCGACATAGCTCCGCTCGTTGAGCTCGCCTTCCACCTCGATGAGCGACGGGCCCGTGGCGAAGGGCGCGAGCAGCAGCAACCCGGAGATCCACTGCGAGAGCGTCCCCGAGATCCGGACGCGTCCGCCGCTCGGCCGTCTCGGCCGGACGGCGATCGGCGGGCAACCGGTGGGAGAGTCGAGCTCGACGCCCATCGCCGAGAGCGCCTCGAGCAGCGGCTTGATCGGCCGGCGCTGGAAGTAGCGCTGCCCGACGACGCTCACGGGCGCGTCGGCGAGCGAGACCAGGCCGGTGATGAAGTACAGCGTCGTCCCCGAGCTGCCGACGGAGACCTCCGGCGTGGTCGGGCGGTAAGGGCCGCCCTCGACGACGAAGCAGTCGCCCTCGACGGCGATGCGCGTGCCGAGCCGGCGCAGCGCCTGGATCGTGTAGCGCACGTGGCCGGCGTCGGACAGGCCGTCGATCCTGCTCCTGCCTTCG
>JAKAOD010000238.1 GCA_021823365.1 Actinomycetes bacterium
ACCTGAGCGTCGTGCGCCATGCCTGTGACCGCGTGGCGGTGATGTACCTCGGCCGGATCGTCGAGCTCGCCGACGCGGCCAGCCTCGTCGCGCGGCCCCTCCACCCCTACACGAAGGCATTGCTGGCGGCGGTCCCGGTCCCCGATCCGCGCACCGAGCGGACGCGCAAGCTGGCGGCGATCGGCGGCGAGATCCCCGACCCGGCCGACCAGCCGCCGGGATGCTGCTTCGCCCCCCGCTGCCCGCTCGCCGTCGAGCGCTGCCGGGCCGAGCCGCCGGCGCTCGAGCCCGCCGGACCCGGCCACGACGTCGCCTGCTTCCTCGCCCCTCGTCGCGCCGCCGCCGGCGGGCAGCTCGACGTGCTCGGCTCATCGGCGGCGACGCCTGGAGGCCGGCCGCCGACTCCGTCGACTACCGCCTGGTGAGCCGCTCCTCGAGCGTGTCCCGGAGCGCCTCTGCGAGGAAGTTGAAGGACACCACGGTGAGCACGATGAGGACGCCTGCCGGGTAGATGAGCCACCAGTAGCCGTCGTAGAGGTAGTTCAGGCCGTCGGAGAGCATGCTCCCCCAGTTGGCGGCGGGCGGCGGGGGGCCGAGGCCGAGGTAGCTGATCCCGGCGAGGAGCAGGATGGCGTTCGCCACCTCGAACGTCGTCTGGACGACGATCGTGCCGACGGCGTTCGGGACGATGTGGCGGAGGAGGACCCGCCGCCTCCCCGCCCCGGCGGCCTGGGCTGCCTGGACGAACTCCCGCGTCCGGAGCGACAGCGTGTCGCCCCGGACCAGCCGGGCCGTGACGAGCCAGGAGACGAGTGCGAGGACGACGATGAGCATCGGCACGGAGGGGACGAAGACCGTCCCGAGGAGGAGCACGATCAGGAGCGAGGGGATCGCCAGCATCGAGTCGAGGACCCGCATCATCACGGCGTCGATCCAGCCGCCGGCGAACCCGGCGACGGCGCCCCAGAGCGTCCCGAACAGGCTCGCCAGGAGCGCTGCGGCGAGGCCCACCTCGAGCGAGGACTGGCCGCCGGCCATCAGCCGTCCGAGCACGTCGTAGCCGACGTCGTCCGTCCCGAGCGGGTGGCGGGCCGACGGGGGGAGGTGCGCTTGCAGCAGGTTCGTGTGCACCTGGTCCGTGCGGTAGACGAGCGGGCCCACGAAGCTGAACAGCACGAGCAGGACGATGACGACCGAGGCGGCCAGGGCGAGCTTGTGGGCGAGGAACCATCGCCCGACGGCGGCGAGCGCATCGGCGAGGACGGCGCCGGCGCCGGTGCCGGAGCGCGCTCCACGCGCGAGGGGGCCGGGCACGCCGGTCCCCCCGGCCGCCCCGAGCGCCCCGGGGGTCTCCGCGGTCTCGAGCCTCGTCACGAGGCGCCCGGCTCCTTGCGATAGGTGACCCGGGGGTCGGCGGCTGCGTAGAGGAGATCGGCGAGCAGCGAGCCGGCGACGGTGGCGATCCCGACGACGAGCGTGACGCCGAGGAGCACCGGATAGTCCCTCGACAGGGCGGCGTTCCAGAACAACAGGCCCATCCCCGGGTAGTTGAACACCGTCTCCACGATGACCGAGCCGGATATGACGGCAGGAAGGCTCAACCCGACGAGGGTGATCAGCGGGAGCATCGAGTTCCTCAGCACGTGGCGGGCGAGTATCCGGGCCCGCGGCACGCCCTTCGCGCTGGCGGTCCGCACGTAGTCCTGGGCGAGGTTCTCGACCGCCGCGGAGCGGGTGAAGCGGCTGAAGCCGGCGACGATCACGACGGCGAGCGTGGCGACGGGAAGGACAAGGCCGGTGGGATGGGCGAGGATCGCGCCCACCGTGGTGCCCTGCGGCGCCTCGGCCGGGAGCAGCCGGGAGTCGATCGCGAACAGCAGGATCGCGAGCAGGCCGACCCAGAAGACCGGCATCGAGTAGCCGACGAAGGCGAGCGCCGTGAAGAGGTGGTCGACGGCGTGGTTGCGGCGGACTGCCTGGAACAGGCCGACGGGCACGCCCACGACGAGCGCGACGGCGAAGGCGATGCCGACGAGGAGGGCGGTCTTCGGGAGGTCCTCGCGCAGCAGCGCCGCCACGGTCTGGTTCTGCTGGTAGGAGTAGCCGAGGTTTCCCTCGAACAAGTGCCCCCACCAGAGGAAGAACTGCACGTAGAGGGGCTTGTCGTAGCCGTTGGCGACGTTGAAGGCGCGGATCGCCTGCGGGGTGGCCTGGATGCCGAGCACGGCTCGGGCTATGCCCCCGGGCAGGAGGTGGATGACGACGAAGACGATCAGCGAGACGCCGACGACGACGACGCAGGCCTGCAGGATCCTGCGCACGACGTAGCCGAGCACCGCCTTCCACCTCCTGCCCGGGCTGGCTCCAGGTCAGCTGCCCGAGATCGTCCAGTTCTGCGGGGCGAGGTTGCCGCTCGCGTAGAAGTCGACGCCGTGGACGCTCGACGCCACGGCGTTGAGGTAGTACGTGGCGAGCTGCCAGACCTCGGGCGCCTGGCTGACGACGTAGGCGTCGTACGCACGCATGGCGCTCACGGTCTGGCTCGCCGGCGCGGTCTCGGTTGCGTCGATGAGCTGGACGAGCCTCGGGGTCGGCGGGTAGTCGAGACCGACGTGCCCCTCGAAGAGGTTGGCCCCGGTCGGGTCCGGCACGCCGTAGTCCCAGGAGAAGCCGGCCCCCCAGTTGGCGATCTGCCAGCCGGGGCTGTCGCACATGGACGTGCCGCAGATCGTGCCGACGATCGAGTTGAACGGCGCCGAGGAGAGGTTGACGAGGATGCCGGCCTCGCTGGCGTCGCTCTTGTAGTTGTCCATCTCGCCCTGCAGATAGGCGCTGCCGCTCACGTACAGCAGGTTGAACTGGAGCTTCCTCCCCTTCGTGATGCCCGCCCCGCACTGGCTGCCGCCCGCTCCGGGGTCGGTGCAGGTCGCCGGGCCCGAGGAGGGGATCGTCCAGCCGTGGGAGGTGAGGAGCTTGCGCGCCGCGGCGACGTCGAAGGGGTTCTTCTCCTGGGACGGGGCGATGAACGGCGAGACCGGCTGCGGCGGGACCGGCCCGTAGTCGGGGTAGCCGGCGGTGCCGCCGAGCAGCGCGGTGATCTGTGCCGGCTGGTCCATGACGTCGTTCAGCGCCTGGCGGATGTAGAGCTGCTTCACGAGGGGGCCGGCGACGGGGCTTGCGTAGTTGAGCGACATCATGTTCGCCGCCTCGAGCTCGGAGCGGACGATCCTGTAGCCGCTCGCCTGGACGCGGCCCTCGGCGGCGAGATCGGTGTTCGGTATGTAGCCGACGTCGACGCTGTGGGAGAGCACGGCGTCGAACTCCGCAGACGCCGAGGTGTACGGCACCATCTCGATCTCGGCGACGTGAGGCTTCTCCGGCCCGGAGTAGGCCGGGTTGGCGTCGAGGGCGGCGAAGCCGCTCGTCTGGAACTGCTTGAGCACGAAGGGCCCGTCGACGACCTTCCAGAGAGGGTTGGTGTCGTAGGTCGAGGTCTGCTTCCCCTGCGCGTTGAGGAAGTCGTAGACGGCGACCGCCCCCTTCGCCGTCTCGTCGTAGTTGCCGACAGCACCCGACGCCGACGTCTTGTCCCAGGCGTGCTGCGGCATCGGGACGATGAAGGACAGCTCGTCGTCGGTGAACCACGTCGGGTTGTACGAATGCGTGAGGTGCAGGACGACGGTCGAGGCGCTCGGCGTCGTCCAGCTCTTCACGTTGTCCGGCATGTCGCCGGGCGTGTAGTGCGCCCAGATCGCCTTGTTCGCCTCGAGCAGGTTGAGGAAGAAGGTGACGTCCCTGCTCGTGACCGGCTTCCCGTCGGACCACATGTAGTGCTTGAGCTTGATCGTGACGACGGTGTTGCCGTCGGAGTAGACGGGCGGGTCGGCGAGGCTGAGCCCGGTGTTGATGGCCGCCGGGTCGCTCGCGGTGCCGATCGTGTACAGGGCGGGCCAGAGCTGCTCCTGGAGGTCGACGTCGGCGAGGGAGGAGTACGCGCCCGAGACGAACGGCATGATGTACTCGGGCGTGCCCTGCGCCCCCTCGGCGTAGGTGATCGTCCCGCTCGTGCCGGAGGCGCGCGTCGCCGCCCCCGCCGGGCCGGCGCCGGCGCCCGCCCCGACGGCGGCGCCGCCCGCCAGGAGCGCGGCGGCCAATCCGGTGATTCTTCCTCTCATCTCGCTACCCCTTGCTCTCTCGCCGGCTCTCCGAGCCGGTCGCCTGCATCCTTCGTGCCCGGGAGGTCGAGCCGATCACGCGCGACGCGCGTCCCCCCCTTCCAGACCCCGACGATCCTCCGGAGTGCCACGACGTCGCGGGTCGGGTCCTCCTCGACGAGGAGCAGGTCGGCGAGCTTGCCCGGCTCTATCGAGCCGAGGTCGCCAAGCGTCCCGAGGAACGCCGCGCCGCCGAGCGTCGCGGCGCGCAGCACCTCGGCGGCGGAGACGCCCGCCGACTGCAGCAGCTCGAGCTCCCGGTGGAGCTCCGGGCCGAGCGAGAGGTCGGTCCCCGTGGCGACGACCCCGCCCGCAGCGACGAGGGCGTGGAGGTTTCCCTGCGCGACAGGGGTCATCACGCGCATCCAGTCGGCCCAGCGGTTCCGCGCCTGGATGTCGTGCTCCTCGGTCCGCAGCTGCTCGCGCTCCTCGGGCGGGAGGCACGCCGCGTAGAGGGGCTCGTCGACGTAGCCCGGCGAGTCGGCGAGGCGCGCGTAGCGCTCGCCGATGGCGAGCGTGCTCGCGACGGGGACCTGGCGGCTCGCGAGCAGCCAGGCGAGCTCGGGCGTCGCCGGCGACTGGATCACCGGGTGGGCGAGCGCGTCGGCACCGGCGGCGATCGCCTCGCGAGCCCTCAGCTCGTTCGAGGTGTGCACGGTGACCCGGAGCATCGCCTCGTGCGCGGCGGCGACGATGCCGGCGAGGACCGACCGTTCGAGCACCGGGATCATCGGGCGCACGCCCCACCCGTGCTCGTCGTAGGTCACCTTGACGATGTCCGGGCGCCCGAGACCGGCCCCGCCCTCGAGATGGTCCCGCAGCCGGCCGAGGTCGGCCGGGAGGGAGTCGATGGATACCGTCCGCGCGAGGCCCGCGCCGTGCCCTCCGCTGCAGGTCACGAAGGCGCCGGCGCAGAAGATCCGCGGGCCGAGCACGCGTCCGGCGGCGACGTCGGCCCGCAGGCCGTAGATGGTCGCCTCGTCGTTGCCGGCGTCGAAGAGCGACGTCACGCCGCAGTAGAGGTAGCTGTGCAGCCGGGAGACGAGGCCGGCGCGCACCTGGGCCTCCTCCGCGCGCTTCGGGACGGGCTCGGCGTCGGTGGGCCCCCGATGGCGTGACGAGCGCAGGTGGACGTGGGCGTCGACGAGCCCCGGCACGAGGAAGGCGCCCCGGCAGTCGACGACCTCGACCCCGACCCCGTCCCCGCCCGCGGCGCCCCCGTCCCCGCCCGCGGCGCCCCCGTCCCCGCCCCCCCCCGGCCCCCCCAGCCCCCCGGCCCCCCCCGCGGGCACCCCC
>JAKAOD010000239.1 GCA_021823365.1 Actinomycetes bacterium
CCCCTCCGTGCGTGCCTCGAGGTCCGTCATCTGCGTCCCGTCTCCGCCGCGTCAGTCGATCGAGAAGTGGTCGCGGCCCGAGTAGACGCCCGTGAGCTGCTTCGCTCGCTGCATGAGCAGGTCGTTCAGCAGCGTGGACGCCCCGATGCGCAGCGCGGTCGGGGAGAGCCAGCCCTCGCCCGCCGTCTCGCGGGCGATGACGAGGTAGGCGATCGCCTCCTTGGCAGTGCGTATCCCTCCCGCCACCTTCACGCCGACGCGGCGGCCGCTCGCATGCAGGAAGTCTCGAGCTGCTGCCAGCAGCACGACGGCGACGGGCCGCGTGGAGGCGGGCGCCACCTTCCCGGTCGACGTCTTGACGAAGTCTGCGCCCGCGAGCATCGCGAGCCAGGCGGCTCGCTGGACGTTGTCGTAGGTGGCCAGCTCCCCGGTCTCGAGGATCACCTTCAGGAGTGCGGAGCCGGTGGCCTCGCGCACGGCCCGCACCTCCTCGTAGACCTGGCCGTAGCGCCCCGAGAGGAAGGCGCCGCGGTCGATCACCATGTCGATCTCCTGCGCACCCGCGTCGAGCGCGTCGCGCACGTCGGCGAGCTTCACCTTCATCGACGCCCGCCCGGAGGGGAACGCGGTCGCGACGGACGCCACCGCGACGGGGCTCCCCGCCAGGTGCCCGACGGCGGCTCCGACGAGGTCGGGGTACACGCACACCGCTGCGACGGGCGGCACTTCCGGGTCGGCGGGGTCCGGGCGGCGCGCCTTCGCGCACATCGCGGCGACCTTTCCGGGCGTGTCAGAACCCTCCAGCGTGGTGAGGTCGATCATGGCGATCGCCATCTCGAGCGCCCACATCTTGGCCTCGCGCTTGATCGACCGGGTGGCGAGCGCGGCCGCCCGCGCCTCCGCGCCGACCTGGTCGACGCCTGGGAGGCCGTGGAGCAGCTTTCGCAACGCCGCGTCGGAAGTGACGATGTCTAGGGACCAGGGACCCGCGAGAGGGGTGGGCACCACGCTCGGCGGCGCTTCGACGCGAGCGGCCGCTCGCTCCCCTTCAGGCACGCGAGACGTCTGGCTGCCCCGCCGTCCGTCTTCCTCCATCCTCGCCACAGTACTGCTGCCTGGCGACGCCGCAGCCGGGCGGCTCACGAGGCACCGGCCGCGACGCGAGCCGCGGCGAAGCCCGGCTTGATCACGTCGTTGATGAGCTGCAGGCGCTCGTCGAAGTGTGCGAACGCGCTCTTCATCGCGTTCAGCGTCAGCCACTCGATGTCGTGCCAGCCGTAGCCGAAGGCTCGTGCCACGCCGTGCAGCTCCGAGGAGACGGTGACGCCGCTCATGAGGCGGTTGTCCGTGTTCACCGACACGCGGAAGAACAACGAGCGCAGAAGTCCGATCGGATGCTCCGACAGGGAAGGAACGACTCCCGTCTGCACGTTGGACGTCGGGCACATCTCGAGCGGCACCCTGCGATCGCGGACGTAGCTCGCGAGACGTCCGAGAGAGACCGACCCGTCGGGGCGCCGCTCGATGTCGTCGAGGATGCGGACTCCGTGGCCCAGCCGGTCCGCTCCGCAGATCTGCAGCGCCTCCCAGATCGACGGCAAGCCGAAACCCTCTCCGGCGTGGATCGTGATGTGGAAGTTCTCTCGCCCGACCAGCTGGAACGCGGCGAGGTGCTCGGTCGGAGGGCTGCCCTTCTCGGCCCCTGCGATGTCGAAGCCGACGACGCCGTCGTCGCGGTAGCGCACCGCGAGCTCGGCGATCTCGAGCGAACGCGCCGCGGTCCTCATCGCGGTCAGCAGCGCGTAGATGCGGATCCCGCGCCCCTCGCTCCCCTGGCGGAACCCTTCCAGGACGGCTTCGACGACCTCGGCCTCAGAGAGCCCCTTCGCGGTGTGCAACTCGGGGGCGAAGCGGACCTCGGCATAGACGACGCCGTCATCGGCGAGGTCCTCGGCACACTCGGCGGCCACACGCACGAGCGCCTCGCGCGTCTGCATCACGGCGACCGTGTGCGCGAACCCCTCGAGGTAGAGGCCGAGGTCGCCACGTGCAGCCCCTGCCCGGAACCAGTCCGCCAGCTCGCCCACGTCGGTGGTCGGCAGGCCGCGCAGGTGGGTCTCCCGGGCAAGGTCGACGACCGTCTGGGGGCGGAGCCCGCCGTCGAGGTGATCGTGGAGCACGACCTTCGGGACGCGCCGGATCTCCTCGAGCGTCGGCACCGCGACCGGCGCGCCCGCGGTTCTCACTGGCGGATCACCTCGAGCACGAGGGGCCGGGGAGCCGGAGGCTCGGGGCCGATCTCGACGGCATCTTCGAGCTGCTCGGCGACCGGGCCGAGCCGACCCGGCTCGTCGCTCCGGAGCTCGAGCAGCGGATCGCCGGGCTCGACCGGCTCGCCGGACCTCCGCAGGCAGACGACGCCGGCGGCGGCGCTCACCGGGTCCTCCAGCTTCGTGCGCCCCGCCCCTAGCCGCCACGCGCCCTCGCCGATCCGCCGGGCGTCCATGGCACGGACGAAACCCGGAGCCCGGGCGGTGACGAGGGTTCGGTGCCGGGCGGTCGGGAGCGGTGCGTCGGGGTCGCCTGTCTGGGCGCGGACCATCTCGCGGAAGACCGACAGCGCCCGTCCGTCGTCCAGCGCCGCGCGGAGCTCGCGCTCCGGGTCCGCCGCAGCGGCGATCTCCAAGCCGGCAAGGCTCGCCATCTCGGCGCCGAGGGTCACGACGAGCTCGACGAGGTCCTCCGGGCCCCGGCCCGAGAGGGTCGCCACCGACTCCTCCACCTCGACGCCGTTCCCGACCGCTCGCCCGAGCGGCTCGTCCATCTGCGTGAGCAGCGCGGTCATCCGTAACCCGTGCTCCGTCCCGATGGCGACCATCGTCTCGCCCAGCTGCCGGGCGCGGTCGAGGTCCTGCATGAACGCGCCGGAGCCGACCTTCACGTCGAGGACCAGCGCGGCGGTGCCTTCCGCGAGCTTCTTGGACATGATCGAGCTGGCGATGAGGGGAACCGACTCGACGGTCGCAGTGACGTCGCGCAGCGCGTAGAGCCTCCTGTCGGCCGGTGCGAGCCCCGGCCCTGCAGCGCAGATCACGCAGCCCACTCGCTCGAGGACCGAGCGGACCTCGGAGGGGGAGAGGTCGCTGCGGAACCCGGGGATCGCCTCGAGCTTGTCGAGCGTGCCGCCGGTGTGGCCGAGGCCCCGCCCGGAGAGCTGCGGCACGCACGCGCCCACGCTCGCAAGGAGCGGCGCGAGGACGAGGGAGACCTTGTCCCCCACGCCGCCCGTCGAGTGCTTGTCCACGGTCGGACGCGACAGTCCCTCGAGGTGGAGCCGGTCGCCCGAGGCGACCATCGCAGCGGTCAGGCGCCCGAGCTCGGCGCGGTCGAGCCCGTTCAAGAAGACGGCCATCAAGAACGCGGCCATCTGGTAGTCGGGCACGCGGCCTGCGGCGTAGGTGCCGATCAGCCAATCGATCTCCTCGCCGTCGAGCCGTCCGCCGTCGCGCTTGCGACGGATGAGCTCGACCATCTCGTGGGTCCGGGAAGTCACCGCGTGACTCCGCTCTCACCGCCGGCGCTCTCGGCCGTCTCACGTCGGGCGTCGACGTCACCTGGACCGAACGCGCCGGGAAGGAGGGCACCCAGGGTCATCGGGCCGGCGCCTTCGCCGCCGTCCACGAGGACCCCGCCCCCGCCAGCCTCGAACAACAGCTGCCGGCACCGGCCGCAGGGTGCGAGCGGTTGGCCGTCGCCGGCCACGATGCTCACCGCGACGAGGCGCGATCCGCCGCTCATGTGCAGCGCGGAGACGAGACCGCACTCCGCGCAGAGGGTGAGGCCGTAGGAGGCGTTCTCGACGTTGCAGCCGGTCACCATCTGGCCGGCCTCCGTGAGGCCGGCGGCGCCGACACGGAGCCGGGAGTACGGCGCATACGACCGCGCCGCGGCTGCCGAGGCATGGTCCCGCAATACGGCCCAGTCGACCGTCAGCGCCTCCGCCACGTCGGACCTCCTCCGCTCGAAGCTCCCAGGGTAGCGACGATGCTCGGGACACACCCGAGAAGGTGGCCGCACCCGGGCGCGCCGGCAGGCAGGTGGTGCGAGCGCGTGCCGGCGAACCTCGGGAGGTGTAGACCGTAGAGCCGTGCCGCTCGTCCCCGAGTCCCATCGCGACCTTCTCGACGCCGATGTCGCGACCCTCGCCACCGTCGGCCCCGACGGGACTCCCCAGCTCACCGAGGTGTGGTTCCTCAGGGACGACGACGAGGAGCGTCCCGTCGCGATCTCCCTCAGCACCGCACGCCAGAAGACGAGGAACCTCCGAAGAGACCCGAGATGCTCGCTCTTGGTGCTCGACCTGGCAGTGCCACAGCGTTACCTCGAGATCCGGGGCGACGCGGAGATCGAGCCCGACGACGAGTACCTCTTCGCGGATCGCTTCGGGGCCAAGTACGGCGCAGACCTTCGAGCGTTCGACCCCCCCGGAGCGACGCGGGTCGTCGTGCGGATACGCGCCGAGCGGATCAACGCGGTCGACATGCGCCGCCAAGGCTGATCTGGTCCCATCGCCCTCGGCAACCTCCGGCATCTTCAGTTGACCGGCGACCGGGCCGGCGACGTCCCATCCCGTTGGGTCCCGACCCCTCTCGATATCCTGGCGCAGCGGTCGACAAGGCGTAGCCGCTCGCAGGAGGTGGCCCGTGACCACAGCGGATCTGCCCAGCCGTTCTGAGCCGCCTCCGAATGCGCCGCCTCCGATTGCGCCGCCGTACCCGCCCGGCAGCTACCCGCCGCCGTACCCGCCCGGCAGCTACCCGCCGCCGTACCCGCCCGGCAGCTACCCGGCGCCGCCGTACCCGACCGGCAGCTACCCGGCGCCGCCGTACCCGCCCGGCAGCTACCCGGCGCCTGCCTCGGAGTACGGGCCACCACCCATTCGCGGGGTGCCGCCTCTTCCGCCGGGGGTGACCCTCGCTCCGGTCGGGAGACGGGTCGGCGCGTACTTCCTCGCGATCCTGCTCGTGATCGTGACGCTGGTGATCGGCTACATCATCTGGGGTCTGCTGGCCTGGAGGCGCGGCACGTCACCCGCGCTCTCGGTCCTGAAGATGCGTTGCGTCAAGGTGAGCGACGGCACGAAGGCCACGTTCGGCACCATGGCGCTGCGGAACATCGTCGGCGGCATCCTCGAGGGCATCCTCGGGTGGATCACCGAGCTCGTGTCTCTCGTCTTGTTCTTCGGCCGCGACGACCACCGCTGCCTGCACGACCTCATCGGCGGCACGGTCGTGGTCTTCGACCCGCAGGGGCGGCTCGACGCCTGAGCACCGTCGCGGCAACGCCCGGGACGCCCCGGGCCGACCGCCTACGGACGCCAGTCGAGATGCAAGAGCACCTGCGCGAGCAGATGTCCTTCGGCGACGTAGCCCGGAAGCAAAGGGTGGAACGACCGGTTCAGGTCCAGCACGTCGATGCCGTTCATCCATGCGGCTCCC
>JAKAOD010000240.1 GCA_021823365.1 Actinomycetes bacterium
CGATCTTCGCACCGGAGCTGACCGCGACCGATGCTGGAGAGGTGGCGAGGCGAAGCACACCGACCTGCAGGGTGACTACGGGTGTCGTGCTTGCCTGCGACGGCATCGCGGCAGGGTGCGCTCCGCGACGCGAGGACAACCCGCATGAGCGGTGAGTGGTCCCGGTCAACCTCTCCGGCCGTCTCTTGCGAGAGCCCGGTGGGGTGATGGCCGCAAGGTCCACCGAAGTAGCGAGCAGGGGGTTGACACAACGGGAGGAGCGCAGCGTGAGAGAGGGGCCGGCCGAGGGATGCCGGGAGACCGGTCGTCCAGCATGCCGCGCCTGGTCAGGCACCACCAACCTAGGGTCCCGCCCGCGGTGACGGGACCCGCTGGCGGCTTCGAGACGGAGATCGCCGGCCGCGCCGGTGTGACGATGCTGCGGGTGGTGGGCGAGCTCGATATAGCGACGGGACCACGGATGAGCCAAGCGCTCTCTGGTGCGTGCTCGGCCGGTGGCGATCGCCTGATCGTCGATGTGTCGGGTCTGAGCTTCATGGATGCTTCCGGGTTGCGGCTGCTGGTGAGCGTCCATCACCGATGCGTCGAGGAGGGGCGGGGGCTCGTCGTGCGAGGCGCCTCGGGCATCGTGCGGCGGGTGTTCGAGATCGCCGGGCTGGCCTCCCTCCTCGAGGGGCCCGGCGGTCGGGCGCGCCGAGCGCCGAGCGGGGCGTCCCGCCGCGAGGTCGAGCGAGCCCGGGCGTCGGCCCGCCTCTCGGTCGCTGACCTCTACGTCGACTACTTCGCCCTCGGCGGCACGGCCGAGCTTGCCGAAGTCGTGTCGTACCTGCGCGGCGACCCGTCCCCCTTGGACCTGCACCAGCACGACCTCATCATCCACGCCGTCAACGAGCACCTGAGCGACCTCGGCCAAGGCCTCCTCGCGTATGCGGGCGACGGCCGGTGACAAGGGAGAGGCGCCGGGATGAGTGACGAGAAGCGATCGGGCGAGCGGGCGTGGGGTAGGCACGAGTGGGACTTCGCCGATGATCACCGAGACGATGCCGTCGCTGCGCGTGAGCTCGCGGCCGGTTCCGGGGAGGCTGCGGCTGGCGAAAGCGAACGTGCAGAAGATCCGACAGACGAGCGCGGCGCGAGCGGGGAACTCCCCCCCGAGGCGAAGGAACAGGACAGCCGCGCTGATGCAGTGAGCGCGCGACGGGACCCGCGCGAGCATGCCCGGGCGCGAGACGGCCCCTCTCGGAGGGAGGAGGCAGACGGGCTCCGGACGCCAACACGCCTGTGACTGCGCTTGCCATGGCCTTCGCTCAGCTCGCCCGTCGCCTTCTCGAGTCCGACGACGTCGAGGGGGTGCTCACTCGGGCAGCCGAGGCGGCGGTGACCGACATCCCGGGGTGCGCAATGTCGAGCATCACCTTTCGGGAGGACGGCAGCCTGCGGACGGTGCTGGCAACCCACGAGGGTGCCTTCGCGGCCGACCAACTGCAGTACCAGGCCGAGGAAGGGCCGTGCCTGGTTGCCCTCGAAGAGCCGATCGTGCATTCCCCTTCCCTGCCCGACCCGCGTTGGCCGACGCTCGGGACTCGACCACTCGACCTGGGCGTTCACGCGGTCGTCTCCTACGGCCTCGACCTCGGCGGAGGCGCGCCGCGGACGCCGATCGCCGGCTCGCTCAATGCCTACGCGCTGGCTCCGGGCGCGTTCGACGATGAGGCCATCGAGGTCGGCCTCATCCTCGCCGTCCATACCTCCATGGCGCTTCGCGCCGTCGGCGGCCGAGAACCCGCCGGGCTGGTGGCCCGGCTCTACGACGCCCTGCCGTCGCGAGACGTGATCGGCCTCGCCGAGGGGATCCTGATGGAGCGGTCGAACATCACGGCCGAGGCCGCCTTCGACGTGTTGCGGCGCACGTCGGGGCGTCTCGGCGTGAAGCTCCGAGACTTGGCTGGGCGCCTGGTTGAGACGGGGAGGCTCGACGGCGGCGACAGGACAGCCTGAGACCACCACGGCACCGTTCCTCCGACCATCGATCAGCCGTCTGATGGGGCTCCGGAGGAGGGCCCGGGCCGGTGAGGGCAGCCTCTCGGCCCAGCCTCGAGCGGGAGACGGTGTCCGACCGCGCACGCGACAGCGAGAGGCCAAGTTCGATCTGGCACGATCGGCTTCGTCGACGCGGGCTTGGTGCGAGAGCTGGTCCGTCCGGCATCGCTCGATGGGTTGGCGACGGTGACGCCGGCGCTTCAGTACGGGCAGAGGCGTCGCGGGATGGTGACAAAAGAGATCGGGTCGTCGGTACTTCTGTTCAGGCTGCTGCCGCGTGGGACGCGTACGGTCCGGCCATCTTCGGCGCCGCCGCGCTCGGGTGCGGCCGGACCGCAGCAGAGCAAGTCGCGCAAAGGGTGTCCATCCGATGGCGGTATCAACAGGACGAGCCGCCCACGAGCACGGTGACAACCGAGACGAAGCTCGCCCTGGCTGCTTACCGCGCCGCTCGATCCCTGGCCGCCTTCGGTGCCGAGCGTAACGACGCCGCAGCCTCGGGGGGCGGACTCGCCCGGAGTGTCAGGCCGTCGTCGGATGGCACCGACGAGTCGGGTGCCCGGCTGGCGGCGCTTGCCGAAGAGGATCGAGAGTCGCTGATCGCCACCGTGGCGGCCCGGTGCACCTACCGCGAGATCGCAGCGGTGCTGGGCACAGCGCCCGCAACGGTGGCTTCCAGGCTTGGCTCGGCCCTCCGCCATCTGGCTGGCCCTCGGCATGATGGCCGTGGTGTGCCATGACCTCCACAGCGCCTCGGCTGAGCGGGTGCGAGGATGGACTGCCCCGGAGGCTGCGGCCCGGGCTCAGCACCGTACGCGGTCGCAGCGCCAGTCGCCGATAGCCCTACGCCGAGGACAGCACGTGCGGTGCCGGCGCCCGGAAGCACGCCGTCGCCGTGGGCATGGTCCAAGGCGGGTACGGCGTCATTCGACTCGGGGAGAGCAGCGGTATCTCGACGCCAGCTGGAAGCTCGCGTGGCACGGCTCGTTCCCTCGAGCCCGGGGAGCTGCGCACCCACCCGGTCCTCGCGGCCGACCTGGACGACGGCCGCCTCGCGCCTTCGTCCCCGGCCGCTCAGGCAGTCCGGTCGCCGCCCCAGCGCGCCAGTCGAGCGCTCCCGAGGTCACCTGCGCTCAGGACCGCAACGTCTGGTCGGGAAGCACGCCGAACACGTCGCGATACGCACGAACGAACCGGTCCGAGTTGGCGAAGCCCCAGCGCGTCCCGATCTCGCGTACCGAGGCGCCGCTCGGATCCTCCGCCTGCAGCTCTCGGTGCGCGGCCTCCAGCCGTACCCGGCGGACATAGCTCATCGGTGTAACGCCGCGGTGACGCCGAAATGCCAGCTGCAACGCCCGCGGCCCCACCCCGGCCGAAGCGGCGATCTCCGCCAGGGTGATGGGGCGGTGCGCGTTGGCGTCGATGAACGCCACCGCCCGACGCAGTGCCGCCGTTCCCACCGCACCCGGCCCAGGCAGGTACTCCTGGGTCATGGTGGTGTTCGGGAACGTCGCCAACGCTGCCGCGGCGAGCATCATGGCCGTCTCAGCTTGCACCAGCGGGTAGCCCAGGGCCGAGCCGTCCGCGTTCAGCTCACGGTTCACATGGATGAGCGTGGCCCGCCACAACCTGTTCAACTGCGGCGACGCGGGCGCCGTCGAGAGGAAGCGAAACGCCGAGTGTCTCGCGTCGAGCCCCAGGTCCGCGGCCTTGCCGACGAGGGTCATCGGGACCATCACGACCAGCAGATCGATATTGTCCCAGCGGACGGCGAGAGGCAAGTCGGTCGAGTACCGCGCGACGTGGTCTCGGTCCACCAAGACATCCTCGTCAGCCGTCTGGAAGTTCAGCCGCCCGCTACGAGCGACGCCGGTTATGAACGGCTCGAACGGCTCGGCCAGCGCCAGCGTGCATGCCGAGTGGCGAATGGTGGCCGCGGTCACCTGCCCGGCCGTCACCGACGTGGTGTGGAACGAGAAGTCCTCGAAGTTGCCCGAAAAGGCGATCGGCCGCCTCGGCGCGTAGGTGTCCATGAGCGCAGCGTGAGCCACATCGGGGTCCGAAGTCTCGAGCGTGACGCGCGCCGGAGCGGTGTAACCGACTGCCATGCTCAGATCACCGCCTCACATCCTGGTGCTTGCTCTCCGACCCGACGGTGGTCGCTTCGTTGGAGCGAACGCTCGCAGGACCTCGGTGCTGGTACCAGTCCATGTGGCCGGCTGGGAGAGCCGTCCGCCAGCACGTCGAGGCTCGGGACGCTCGAACACCTTGGCAAACCGGCACACACCTCCTTGCGGCCACAGCCTCACGGCGCTCTCGCCGTCAGGTAGTGGCCTCGCATCGAGTCTACGAGCCGATCGCTGACGGCCAGCATCCTGAAGCTCTACGAGGGGTACGGCCGTCGGAGCTGCCGCTGAGCCGACAACGCCGGACACCGGGCGGGCCCCTGTCTCGGCTGTCTGAACGCCCGCGTCGCCACCAGGCAGGCCCGCCAAGGACTTGCTGACCCGGCGTGGAGGCGCGCCCGGTGACGTGTCACGGCGTCTGCGGCGACCGACGCTCGCCTGTGGCTCGTCGCCGGGAGCAACGGCGAGCCCCTCGAGGACGATGGGCATCGCGGATGCGGCCTTCCCCTCTCGCCACACGTCGGCCGTACTCCTGTTCGGTGGAAGCTCCCGCCCGAGACGGCTCCGTCGAAGGGCGGACTCAGGCTCGCGCGAGGAGCAGGGAGGGAGGGCCGATGTGCAGTTCTCGACCCCGGGGCCAGCGTGGGCCACCGAGGAGGACGCCGGGCTTCTCTCCTGCGAGCCGCCGGAAGTCGTGCAGGTCATAGAGCCGCCGGCCCGACGCCCCTGTTCCCAGCACGCTGACACCGCGGGCAGTTCCTGCCGCCGACCGAGCAGCTCCCGCGACGGCGAAGACGGATTTGCCGTTCTGCACCGCCCGACTGCCGGCTCGGCTCGGGCGGCCGTTCACCCCTCTCCTGGCAACTGACACAGAACAAGCGCCGACGGCTCCGGTCCCACAGGCAGTTGTCGCCGCGCGAGATCCTGGCACCACAGCTCGAGCAGCCACCGTCGCGGCCGAGCCCTCGCGGCGAAGAGCGCCCTCCAGAGGCGCAGCCGGCCCCCTCCGTCTCCGGTGGGTCGAGAGTCTCCGCCGCGCGTGCCCAGCCGTGCCTCGCGATCCGCCTTGCACGTCGTGCCATGATCGGTCACGCGGCTCAGCGAACCAGGCGCGGGAGCGGACGACGAGCCGGCGACGGCGGGCCTGCCGATTTGGCGGGCCGGGCCCTCAGCGGACCGAGAAGCCGGTGCCGTCGATGCAGAAGTTGGTGGTCCCCCCGTAGCGGCGTCCCACCTCGGCGAGGAACCTCACCGTGATCCGCCAGCCGGCGTAGCGGGACATGTCGATGCTCATGTGCCCGTAGCCATGGCCGGCCCGCAGGT
>JAKAOD010000241.1 GCA_021823365.1 Actinomycetes bacterium
GGGAGACCACGACCGGAACCGGCCACGCGATCCCCGCCCACACGTGGATCGTCGCGATCAGGACATGGCGGCCGACGATGCGTTCGACGGCGGGGAAGTAGAGCGGAAGTCCGGTAAGGACGAGGACGGCGAAGATCCCGGCGCTCGCCCAGTGCGCGGCACGCTGCACCCGATCGAAGCGAACGAGGCGCATCGGCCGGCCCGGGCTCGTGACGGGCGGGAGCGTCGTCTCCTCAGGCACTGCCCGGTGCAAGGGTTGTCGACGTGGACCCGTCGAGCCAGCCGTTGACCGGATACCCGTACTGCTCCCAGTAGCCGGGCTCGACCGCGTCGACCACCCGGATCGCAGAGAGCCACTTGAGCGACTTGTACCCGAACATCGGAGCGACGTACAGGCGCACCGGTCCGCCGTGCTCGGTGGTGATCGGGCCGCCGAGCATGCGAGTGGCGACGATCACGTCGGAAAGACGTGCCTGCTCGAGGGTGAGGCTCTCCGTGTCCACCCGGTCGTAGGAGTCGAAGGCGAGCGCGACCGAACCGGGCCGGAGCCCGACGGTCTCGAGGATGTGCGAGAGCCGCACTCCTTCCCAGTGCACGTCGGGGACTCGCCAGCCCGTCACGCACTGGAACGTCCTCACCAGCCGGACCTGCGGCATGGCCTCGAGATCGGCGAACGTGAAGGTGGCGGGGCGCTCGACGAGCCCGGACACCGAGAGGCGGTACGCGTGCTGGGAGATCGCCGGGAACGTGTCGCTCACGCTGTAGATCTGGAAGAGGTTCCCGCCGGGGAGGACATCTGCGAGCCCCGGTCCGAGCGCACGGCCGAGGCGGCTCTGGACCGTCGAGCCGAAGACGACGCCTGCGGCGCCGAGCGCGACCATGCCGAGGAACACCCTCCTCCCCACGGCGACGGTCCTTTCTGGAGCCGCTCCCCGGGCCGGGGGTGTCGAGCCTTCCGGCGCGGCCACGACGCAAGTGTAGGAGCCGGTGCGCCCTCCCCTCCCTCGGCCCGCACCAGCGCGGGTCCGGCGGCGTCCACCTCCCTACCCCGCGTCGCGGCGAGCCCTCGTCCAGGCTGGCGTGCTCAGTGCGCGAACCTCACGGTCGGCAGCAGTCGCGCCAGCCACCTGGGCTGGTGCCACGCCGCATGGTGGGCGAGGCGCAGGAGGGCCGGCAGGAGCACCAGGCGAACCACGATCGCGTCCAGCGCGACGGCGACGGCGAGGATGACCCCCATCTCCTTCGGCGCGAGCGGGCCGGAGAGGGCGAACGTCAGGAACACCGCGATCATGACTGCTGCCGCGGACACGACCACCCGCCCCGACGTGCGGACGGAGCCGACCATGGAGTGCTCGGGATCTCGATGCGTCTCGTACCGCTCCTTGGCAGCCGACAGCAGGAAGAGCGTGTAGTCCATCGCGACGCCGAACACCATGGCTCCGAAGAACAGGGGTGCCCAGGCGTCGACGAACCCTTGCGGCGCGAAGTGGAGCAAGCCCGAGAGGTCGCCGTTCTGGAAGATGAGCCGGGCCACGCCGAACGCGCCGGCGACCGACAGGCCGGTCACCACCACCCCGGCGAAGGCGACGAGCGGAGCGCCGAGGGCCACGAGCAGCACGAGGAACCCGAGACCGGCGAGCATGCCGAAGACGAGCGGCGTCCGGCTGGCCAGTGCTTGCTGCAGGTCGTAATTCTCGGCTGCGGCACCACCGACGAGCGCGCCGTGCGGCAGGTCGCCTCGGAGGCGGCCGATGGTGGCGTCCGTCGACACGGTCGAAGGGCCGCTGGCCGGTACGACCTGGTCGAGCGACCAGCCGTGGCTCGTCGGCCCGGGCATCACCTCGGCGACACCCCTGGTCTGGCGGGCCGCACGCAACGCCGCTGCCTGGTCCGCGACCGGTACCACCAGCTGCAGCGTCCCCGGAAACCCTGGCCCGAAGGCGCTCGTCACCTGGTCGTAGCCGACGCGCGCGTTGGCGGACGCCGGGACGATGGTGATGGAGGGCATCGACGTGCGGAGCCCCAGGACCGGCAACGCGGCGAGGACGAGCACCGCGAGCCCGGCCAGCGCGGCCGGCCAGGGGTGCGCCCACAGGAAGCGGCCCCAGGCGTGCAGACGCTCTTCGAGCTTGTGCCCTGCGGGCCGGTCCGGCTCTCCACGGCGGAGCCGAACCCGCATGGAGTTGACCCGCGTGCCGAGCTTGCCCAGGGCGGCCGGAAGAAGGGTGAGCGTGGCGGCCAGGACGGCGACGACCGAGAGCATGATGCCGAGCGCCATCGACCGGAAGGCCGGGCTCGGCACGATCAGGATGGACGCCAACGACGCGAGGACGGTCAACGCGGAGAAGGCGACGGCCTTGCCCGCGGTGGCGAGCGTCTCGGCCGCCGCTGCCGCCGCAGCCGCACGGTCGCCGGGCTGAGCCTTCCGGCGCTCGAGCGCGGCGCGGAACCGCACGACGAGGAACAGGGCGTAGTCGATCCCGAGCGCCAGGGAGAACATGAGCGCGAAGTTCAGCGCCCAGATCGACACGGGCGTGAGGTCGTTCACGAGCACGAGCGCCCCCGCCGAGACGAGCAGGCCGGCCATGGTGAGCATCAACGGCAGCCCGGCCGCCACCAAACTCCCGAAGGCGACGACGAGAATGGCCAGCGTGACCGGCCACGACAGCATCTCCGAGCGCATCATGGCCGAGTGGTTGGCCGCGTTGAAGTCGGCCCACAGCGCGCTGTCACCGGTGAGGGTCACCGACACGTCGCGGGTCCCCAGCCGGGCGAGCGGGCCGGCGAGGTGCCCCGCGGCGGTGACCATCTGGTTCGTGCCTGCCGCCGCGCCGGCAGTGACCACGGCGGTACGCCCGTCGGCCGAGATCGACTGGCCTCGACGTGGCGGCACCACCGTCGAGACGTCCTTGTTCGCTCGCAACACGGCCTCGGCACGGGTGATCACCGACCGTGCCACGGGGTCGCGGGAGATCGGCCCCGAACGGTCGACGACCACGACCTGCAAGGCGCTCGCACCGAGGCCGGCGAAATCCCTCTGGATGACCTGCCGGGCTTGCACCGACTGGCTCGTCGAGTCCTGCCAGCCGGCACCGGCGAGCGCGGACTCGACCTTCGGGGAGAAGATGCCGAACACCACGAGGACGACCAACCAGCCGAGCAGCACCGGGCGGAGGTGTGACCCCGTCCAGCTCCCGAGGCGGGAGAAGGCGCCGTGCGGGGCGTCGGTCGCCGGCGCGGAGGTCGCGAGGGTCAGCTGCGAGGTCGTCATGGTCTCTCTTCTGTTGGTCGTCGCTCGTCGGAGGTGGCCGGATCGGAGGTGGCCGGATCGGAGGTGGTTGGATCGGAGGTGGTCCCGCCACTATACCCCATGGGGTATCTGGCCCTCCACCGCCTGCCGGCAAACCGTCGCAGACGTGCCGGCGGCCTGCTCGCTCTGGCGCTGCACTCAGGTGAGCAGGGGGTGCACGCGCACTGGGGTCGTTCGGCCCTGGCGCTGCCACCAAGGCCTCTCTACCGTCCTCGTGTGTCCAGCAGCGACATGACCGGGCACGAGCGCACGACGCCCGGGTCGGCCCACGCGACCAGGGAGCACGCGACCACCGAGGAGGTCCTCGTCTCGGGCGTGCAGGCGCTGGCGCGTCTTCCGATGGACCAGCGACGCGCGGACGCGGCCGCCGGGTTGCGCACCGGCGGGCTGGTCACCGGCTACCCAGGCTCGCCGCTCGGCGGCTACGACATCGAGCTCGGGCGCCACACGCGCCTGCTCGCGGAGCTGGGCATCGTCCACCAGCCCGCGCTCAACGAGGAGCTCGCGGCCACGGCGGTCGCGGGCAGCCAGCTCGCCTCCCTGCAGCCCGGGCGTCACGTGGACGGGGTCTGCGCCCTGTGGTACGGCAAGGCTCCGGGCCTCGACCGGGCCGGTGACGCCGTGCGTCACGGCAACCTCATGGGAGCCGCGCGACGTGGCGGGGTCCTGGTATGCGTCGGGGACGACCCTCAGGCCAAGTCCTCGAGCGTCCCTTCGACCTCGGAGCCGACGCTCTACGGGCTCGGCCTTCCCTTCCTCGCCCCTGCCGACCCCCAGGATCTCCTCGACCTCGGCCTCCACGGGTACGCCCTGTCGCGCGCGTCGGGCCTGTGGGTGGGCGTGCGGATCCCCGCGTCGGTGGCCGACGCGCTGCAGACCGTGCAGGTGGGGAACGGGCGCGTGTCGCCAGAGATGCCCGAGGTGCTCGTCGACGGGCGCCCGTTCGTCCATCGCCCCACCGCGCAGCTCCTCGGCGCCACCCTGATCGACCTCGAACGGTCGCTCTACGGCCCGCGCCTCGAGACCGCGCGCCGCTACGCCGCCGAGAACCATCTGGACCGCATCACCTGCCAGGGCCCCGACGACGTCCTCGGCGTCGCCGCGTCGGGACCGGCCTACCTGGCGGTCCGCCACGCGCTCTCACGCCTGGGCCTGGGGGACGAGCGCGCGCTCGCCGCCGCGGGCGTGCGCCTCCTCAAGATCGCCGTGCCCTACCCGCTCGGCGCCGGCACGGTCCGCCGCTTCGCCACGGGTCTGCGCGAGATCGTGGTGGTCGAGGACAAGCGGGGCTTTCTCGAGCTGCTCGTGAAAGAGGCGCTGTACGGCACGACCGGCGCACCAGCGGTCGTCGGCAAGCTCGACGAGCTCGGCCGCGAGCTCGTCGCGAGCACCGGCGAGGTCGATCCGGACGCGCTCGCCGAGGTGCTGGCGGTCCGGCTCCTCCGCCACCGCGACCTTCCGGCGATCCGGCACGCGGCCGACGCCGCCGCGCTCGAGCGGCGGGCTGCAGACCCGCCGCTCTCCCTCGTGCGCGGCGCCTACTTCTGCGCGGGCTGCCCGCACAACACCGGGGTGAAAGTGCCGCCGGACGCCATGGTCGGCTCGGGCAGCGGATGTCACGGCCTCGCCATCCAGATGGACCCGCGGCAGGCGGGCGACGTCGTCGGCCGGTTCCAGATGGGCGGAGAAGGGGCCATGTGGAACGGCATGGCCCCGTTCGTCTCGGTGGACCACTTCTTCCAGAACCTCGGCGACGGCACCTTCGCGCACTCGGGCTCGCAGGCGATCCGTGCGTCCGTGTCGTCGGGCGTGGACATCACCTACAAGCTCCTCGTGAATTCGGCCGTGGCCATGACCGGCGGGCAGCCGATCCCAGGTGGTCGGTCGCTCGCGGACCTCTGCCGCCTCCTCCTCGCCGAGGGCGTGAAGCACATCATCGTGACCACCGACGACCCGAAGCGCCCCGCGTACGCCGGTCTGCCGAAGGGCATCGAGGTGTGGGACCGCACGAGGATCCTCTCCGCCCAGACGGCGCTCGCCCGGACCCCGGGCGTCACCGTGCTCATCCACGACCAGGAGTGCGCCGTCGAACGGCGCCGGCGCGAACGGCGTACCGGCGCGGCGCGCACTCGCCGCGTCTTCATCAACCCGCTCGCCTGCGACGGCTGCGGCG
>JAKAOD010000242.1 GCA_021823365.1 Actinomycetes bacterium
CGACCTGCTCGAGGGCGGAGAAGACGCCTTCGGTCAGGTCGGCCGGCGTCGTCGAGCACTTGCCGGCGGCGTAGTCGCGCCCGTGCTCGTCGTAGGCGACGACGTCGGTGAAGGTCCCGCCGATGTCCATCGACACCCGGTAGCGGCTCATCGCAGGAACAGGACGCTTCTGATCATCCAGCGACCTCCCTCGCTCGGCTCTGGTTTCCTGCGCCCCAGGAGATGCTCCTGTGAGACAGGAATGTTAGGATCGCGCGCCATTTGAGTCAACAGTGGCCTGTGAACGCCGCGTGACAAGCTCCGAGGCAGGTGGCCGTGGACGAGGTCGCGAAGAATGTGGGCCGCCAGCTCCGGCTCCTCCGGCGCTCCCGCGGCATGACGCTCGCCGACCTCGCGCGCCGGGCCGGCTGCAGCGACGGCTACCTCTCGAGCGTGGAGACCGGCGCGACGACTCCCACGCTCAGCTCGATATCGACGCTCGCGGCGGTGCTCGGCGCGGACATCGGGGCGTTCTTCCCCTCTGACAAGGAGAGCGCCGCGCACGTGCACAGGGCGTGCGAGGGGCACCGCCTACGGATCTCGCCCCGCGCGAGCCAGACCTACACGATCCTGTCGGCTCGCCGCCTCGAGCCGTCGTTCACCGGGCTCGTCGAGGAGATCCTCCCCGCCGAGGACGACACGTCCTACCGCTACTTCGGCGAGCGGTTCCTCGTCATGCTCGACGGCGCGGTCACGCTCAGGGTCGGCGCCGAGACCTACGCCCTCGGGCCCGGCGAGACGATTCACTACTCGTCGCATCCCGACCACCTGCTGCGGGTGACCTCCCCGGAGCCGGCGCACATACTCTGGGTCGTCACGCCGGCACTGCTGTGACGACGTCGAACGACGACCAGGATGTCGTGGGAACGCGATCGCTCGCGGAGCGTCTCGGGCTCCGCGTCCGGGAGCGCCGCGCCGAGCTCGGGCTCACCCTCGCCGACGTCGCCGAGCGCGCGAGCTTGTCGATCTCCTACCTCTCGGCCGTCGAGAAGGGGGTCAACCTGCCGTCCCTCTCGACGCTCGTCAAGATCACCGACGCGCTCGAGGTGAGCATCCCGACGGTCCTCGCGGAAGAAGGCGAGAACCGTGTGCGAGTCGGGCGCCTTCCGGATGGCGCGCCGGCGCTGGTCGACCTCTCCCACAGCGAGCTCCAGCTGCGCGCGCAGGTCCTGCGTGCCTTGCCGGGCTCCTCCGGGGAGATCCCGCTGCCGACCAAGGACCACGACCTGTTCGTCTATGTCTTCGAAGGCGACCTCGTCGTGACGCTCGCCGGCCAGTCACGCATCGCGCTCGGCGCAGGCGACGCCCTCGACGCGCGCTCGGAGCCACGCCTCGCATGGGAGAGCGCGCAGGGGACCACGACCCTTTGGACCACCTGCCCGACGAGGCTCGACTGATCGAGCCTCAGCCCCAGCTCACGGCCGCCGGCTGGGGGGTGGTGGGTGGTGGGTGGTGGGTGGTGGCGTTGATCCTGTCCACGTGTCCGAAGAGCGCGACCTCGGTCTCCAACCGTCCGAGCGGTCGCCGTTAGGCGAGGGGACAAGGGTAAGAGCGCCAATCGCAGGCTGGACCGCTCCGTTGGCCGGCAGGGGAGCAGCTCGATGGCTACGACGACAGACGACCCGTCTCCGACCCCGACGTCCTTGCCCACGAGGACGTCCCGGCCCCATCCTGCGGGGCTCGCCGTCGCGGGAACGCGCAGCCGAGGACGACTCCTGTGGGCAGTCGCGGCGGTCCTGGTGGCCGGTGTCGCCATGGGGAGCTCGATGCGCGCGGCGAGCGCCGTGGCTCGTGGCGACGGCCAGAAGGCGCGCCGGGAGCTCACGCTCTCCTCGGCCGAGATCACCGCGGACATCCAGCTCTCGATCCAGCACGAGCAGGACCTTGTCGTGGCATTGCAGGCCTTCCTTGCCGGAATGCCGAACGCCACCAACGCGGCGTTCCTGGCCTGGGCGAGGTCGATGCACGTGATGCAGCGCTATCCCGAGCTGCTCGGGTGGGGGGAGGCGGTGATCGTGCCGGCGTCGCGGCTGGCAGCGTTCGCCGCGAGCGCGACCGCACACCCCGTCGGGCGGCTCGGGCCCGGTGGCTCGTTCCAGGTCGTCCCTCCGGGCCGCCGGCCCTACTACTGCTTCATCCGCCTCGACGAGGGTCGCACCGCTGCCGACGCGCCACCGGCAGGCTTCGACTTCTGCACCGGAGACGTCGGCGCGGTGAACCTGGCGGCGCGGAGCTCCGGGAAGGGCTCCTACATACCGGTCACGATGGGGACAACCACGTCGCTCAGCGTGGAGACACCGGTCTATCGCGGCGGGTCCGTCCCGCCGAGCCCCGCGGCCCGCCGCTCGGCGTTCATCGGCTGGGCCGGGATGGGGATCGTCCCGAAGGTCGTCTTGGACCGAGTCCTCGCGGACCACCCCGACATGGCGGTGACCCTCCGCTACGGAGCCGGCACCTCGGCGATCGCGTTCAGGGCTGGCTCGGCTCCTCCGGGCGCGGCCACGACGACGATCCGCCTCCACAACGGCTGGAGCATCGAGACCTCCGGCGCCGTGGCGCGCGCCGGGTGGTTCGCCAACGCGAACGCGTTCGGCCCCCTTCTCGGGGGCATCGCGCTGAGCGTGCTGCTCGGGGCGCTCGTCTACGTGCTCGGCACGGGCCGCTCGCGTGCGAACGAGCTCGTTCGCCAGCGGACCGAGGAGCTTCGCCACCAGGCCCTCCACGACGCGCTCACCGGGCTTCCGAACCGGGCGCTCGTCTTGGACCGGATGGAGCAGATGCTCGTGCGAGCGCGGCGCAACCAGCTCGCCGTCGCCGTGCTCTTCATCGACCTCGACGAGTTCAAGGGCGTCAACGACACCCTCGGCCACAAGGCCGGCGACGACCTGCTCGCGGCGGTCGGCGCGCGCCTCGCCGGCGCCGTCCGCGCGGGCGACACGGTCGGGCGCCTCGGCGGGGACGAGTTCGTCGTGCTCGTCGAGGGCACCTCGCTCACCGCCGGCGCGGAGGTCGTCGCCGAGAAGCTCCTCCTGGTCCTGTCGACGCCCTTCACCCTCCCGGCGAGCGACGTCCCGCTGTACCTGACGGCCAGCATCGGCATCGCGACAGGTGACCGAGCGCAACCCGAGGAGCTGCTCCGTGACGCCGACATCGCCCTCTACCAGGCGAAGGCCGCCGGCAGGCAGCGCGTCGTGGTCTTCTCCCCGGCGATGCACAGCGCCATCGAGCACCGGCACCAGCTGGAGGTGGACCTCCACCTCGCGCTCGACGCCGGGCAGTTCTTCCTCCTCTACCAGCCGATGATCGACCTCGGGACGAGGCTCTTCACCGGCGTCGAGGCCCTCCTTCGCTGGGACCACCCCGAGCGAGGCGTCGTCATGCCCGACGAGTTCATCCCCGAGCTCGAGGCGAGCGGCCTCATCGTCGCGGTCGGGGCCTGGGTGCTCGAGGAGGCCTGCCGCCAGGGAGCCGCCTGGCAGGCCATGGGCTACCGCATCGCCATCTCGGTCAACGTCTCGGGGCGTCAGCTCGCGCTCGACCGGATCGCGGACGACGTCCGCAGGGCCGTCGTGGCAAGCGGGCTCGATCCGGGTCAGCTCGTCCTGGAGCTGACCGAGACCACCCTCATGGACGACGTGGACGCCGCGGTCGCTCGCCTCGCCCCGCTGAGGGCGCTCGGGGTGCGCCTCGCCGTCGACGACTTCGGAACGGGCTACTCCTCGCTCGCCTACCTCCGCCGCTTCCCGATCGACGTCCTGAAGATCGACCGGAGCTTCGTCTCGGGGATCGCCGACTCGCGTGAGTCCGCCGCGCTCGTCCACACCCTCGTCCAGCTCGGCAAGGTCCTGGGGCTCGAGACCGTCGCCGAAGGCGTCGAGGACGACAACCAGCGCTTGCGCCTGCAAGCCGAGCCTGTCGACACCGGCCAGGGCTTCCTCTTCTCCCGGCCGCTCGACGCCGCGGCAGTCGGTCGGCTCCTGGAGCGATCCGCCGCCCAACGCGAGGCGACGAGCCCGATCGAGGAACCGGTTGCGGAGGAGGCCTGACAGGTCGCGACCTGCTCCTCTCACGCCCCGGGCTCGTCAGGCAGGCCAGGTCGAGGGCCGGGCCCGGGCGCCGCCGCAGAGCTCAGGCAGCGCCGGCGAGCACCACCGTGGCGTCCTCGGTCCGCCCGGCGCGCCGGTAGACGAAGACCACCTTGCTCCCCGGAGCCAGAGTCAGCTCCATGGCGTTGAGCTGGTCCGGGCTCGTAGCCGGCACGCCGCCGATCCGCGTGAGCAGGTCGCCGGCCTGCAAGCCGGCCTTGGCGGCCGGCCCGGCGGGCGCGACCGAGTCCACGTAGAGCCCCTGTACGGCCCCGTTCGCATCGGGCACCGGCGAAGCCTCGAGGCCGATGTCCGCGTGGCGCACGTGACCTGTGGCAATGAGCTGAGCGGCCACCGTTCTTGCCATCTCGATCGGGATCGCGAAGCCGAGACCTATGCTGCCGGCGCTCGAGCCGCCTGAGGGCAAGGGCACGGTCGCGCCCGCCGAAGGGATCCCGACGAGCTGGGCGGCGCAGTTGACGAGCGCCCCGCCACTGTTGCCCGGGTTGATCGCCGCGTCGGTCTGAATGGCGTTCACGAGCAGGGCGCTCGAGGATCCTTCGCCCGGCACGGCGATCGTCCGCCCGAGCGCGCTCACGATGCCGCTCGTGACCGTGCCTGAGAGACCGAGCGGCGATCCGAGCACCACCACGGTCTCGCCTACCTGCAGATCGCTCGAGGAGCCCATGGGGATCGGTGGCACGCCGGCCTCGCCCCTCACCGTGAGCACCGCCAGATCGGTGGCGGGGTCACGTCCCTCGATCGTTGCAGGGAACGACCGGCCGTCGGAGAAGAGCACCGAGACCCGACCTCCGCGGCTCGCGGCGACGGCGATGACGTGGTTGTTCGTAAGGACGTGCCCTGCGCGGTCGATGAGCTCGCCCGAGCCGGTGCTCACCGACTTCCCCGCGGTCGCGGTGATGGTCACCACCGAGGGGAGATCTCGCTTCACTACGGCTTCTATCGAGCAGGCGCCGTGCGCCGTTGTCGCTGCGCCCGTCGTGGCAGCGGCAGCGGCACTGGCAGCGGCCGGACTGCCGGTGATCTCTCCGCCGGTCAACCCGGCCGCGACAAGCGTCCCGAGAGCTGCGATCAGCCATCCGGCGGTCCGTCGCCTCCGCAGGGTGGCGCTACGCGCCCTTGCTCGCTCCCCCATCGCCACCTCCTCGTCCGAGACCCATGACCCAGGGCCCATGACCCAGGGCCCATGACCCAGGGCCCAGGGGCTCCCGGATCGTTCAGCATCGCTCCGCTCCTCGCGGTGCGGCCCGCCGGCGGGGCGTCGACCGTCGTGCCATCAGCGGCCGCCGGCCGGCGTTCTTGACCTCGGGCGCCCG
>JAKAOD010000243.1 GCA_021823365.1 Actinomycetes bacterium
AGCGTCGTCGGCGGCTGCGGCAGCGCGGAGAGCTGCTCGGTCGTCGGACCCCGGCTGAACCCGAAGTACTCGGCCGCGGTCTGCATCAGCTCGCCGCGTTGATCATGACTTCTTGGACCAGGCGCAGCTTGCCGTTCGTCGGCACGTTGTTCGGGGTGATCCCGACGTTCAGCTGCGTCGCCGCGCCCTCGTCGACCGAGTCCCTGGCCGACCAGTGCTTGGCAAAGTCCATTGACCAGATCCCCTGGTAAAGGCCGAGGGCGGAGCCGTAGGACTCCTCGACGTCGTCGGCCATCGTCTGGCCGTCGTGCCAGACCTCCGGGTTCTCCTGGAGGCCGTAGCCCCAGCTGAACTGGCCGAAGTTGGCCGCGTTGAGCGGGAGCGGCGCGTTGTTCGACCAGAGCTGGCCGAACATCCGCATCAGCTGGTTGTCGACGCCCTGGCCGGGGAGGACGAGCTGCTGGCTGCCGTTCGAGGCGACCTGCAGGTCGTTCTGGACCACGCTGTGGAACACACTCAGGTCCGGGATCACGCCGTAGCCCTGGACGATCGGGATCGTGAAGACGATGCCCTCGAGCACGGCGCCGGCGGAGACAGCGACGGTCGCGTCGCCGGTGAGGGTGAAGAGGTTGGCGAGCGTCTCCCAGTCGATGTTCACCTCGACGCTCGTCGCCGTCGTCTGGAGATAGAGCGCGCCGTAGAGGGTCAAGAGATCCCAGGAGATCGGTACGCGGAAGGTCAGGTCGAAGTCGACCGTGCCCGATGCCGAGATCGTGCTGGCCTGTCCGAGGCCCCAGCTCTCTTCTGCCAGCGCGAGGGTGCCCTGGTCGACCGTGGCGCCGGAGATCGTCTGGGAGACGCCGCGGTCGTTCAGGCCCGGCGTCGCGATGATCTGGCGGGCGCGCATTAGCAGGCCGTTGAGCTTGATCAGGTTCGTCTGGCCGTTCGCCGTCAAGCGCAGCAACTTCACGAGGCCGTACGGCCAGGCCCAGGTGGTCGCCGCGGTGCCGGTGCCGAGCGTGGTCGTCACCGTGCCCGTGACATGTACGTCGATCGCCGCGAGGATCCCGGTCGGCTTGAGCTGGATGCTGTCGGTCTCGCCGAGGCCGGCGAAGCTCTGGATCGTGCCGGTCATGAGGCCGCGCTGGCGGCGCGTGAACTTGAAGAAGGTGGGGGGGTCTATCTGGTTGTTGCCGACCGGATTGCCCTGGATATTGACGACCGGGGTGCTGCTCGCCACGGCTCAGCCTCCTGTGGGTGTCGAGGTCGACGCGGGCCGGGAGCTCGCGCGGATCGCGGTCATCAGCCGTCCGATCGGGCCGTTCGGGAACTTCCGCGCCGCGGCGAACCACGCGACGTTGGCGGTGATCGACACCGCGGCGACCGTCCCCCAGCCGCGAAGGCGCCTCATGCCTTGATGCGTCCCGCGTTGATCGTCGGCGCGGGGAGGCCGGTGTGGGCCTTGTAGAGGTCCCAGCCGACCACCACGGCGACGACGACGGCCCCGACCTTGACCCAGCTCTTGGTCCTCTTGGTCACGCCGGCAGCGTCCGGCGGGAGCGACGCAGCCGCCAGTGCTGTCCTAGGTCACTCCCCGAGCTCGCCGGCGCGGCGGAAGCCAAAGTCCACGGCGTAGCGACCGCAGCGGTGCTCGTGGCGCTTCGCGAGCTCCCAGCAGGCGAGCTCGTCGGCATCGATCAGGTCCCGGTCGCCCGGCGCCGCGGCGCGAAGGCGCACCCGGACGCCGGCGTGGTGGACAATGACGCGCAGGCCGATCGTCTCCCTGTTCATCGGCCGGACGTCGACGTCGACCTCCCGTGTCGTGCCGGGGAGCAGGAGCAGCGGGACGCGGGCCGCGACGTGATGGATCCAGCCGTCCGAGGTCGGCCAGCAGTCGCAGACCTCGAGGACGAGCCCGCGGGGCGGCGTGTCGGCGGCGCGGACGATGCTCATCGCGCGGCGCTCATCGCGGCAGGATGGGGTAGCGGCCGACGAAGCGGGCCGGGATGTCGATCAGGATGAACCCCGTAACGACCTCGCCGTGCGCTCCAATCGGTTGGCGATCGAGGCCCGCCACGAGCCGTTGGAGCTCGCGCCAGTCGAGGCCCGCGGGGCCGGCGACGCGCTTGAGGTCCTCTTCGCCGGGCGTGTCGAAGAGGACGATCCAGTCGGCCTGGGAGTGGTAGATCGGGCGGAGGCCGATCGCCCGGGGATTCGCGATGATGACGAAGTCTTGGCCGTGGCGGCCTTCGTTCTGGACGATGTCGGAGCCGGCGAGGATCGCTTCGTCGGACGCGAAGAGGTAGCGGCCCTCATCGACGACGACGAGCGTCGGCCCGTCGTGGTCGTGCGCGGCGAGGACGGCGGCGTCGACCTTCTCGCGGTGGTCTTTCTCCCGGCGGTTCGGCTTGATGCGGAACCTGCGGTGGCCGATCCTCGCGTCGGCGTCGGGGTCGGGCTCCGGCCAGCTGTTGCCGCCCGGCCACGGGCGTGTCCAGCTGCCGTCGGGGTCGAGGTCGCCTGTCGGGTCGACGATGAGGGCGTCATAGGGCCAGCTCCTTGCGTAGCGCTTGAGGAACTCCGATTTGCCGCTGCCTTTCCGGCCATGCACCGCCACGAAGAGCGGCGGACCGTCCGGGTCGATCTCGAGGCGCCGGACCGGATCGAGCTCGGTCTCGCTCATACCGGTCCGACGTCCTCGAGGCTCGTCGGCTCCGGGACGCCCGCCAAGCGCCGAAGGCGCGCCTGGGGTGCTTCGGGCTCGGCGGCCTCCTGTCCCCCCTCGTCGCCGGGCCGCTCCCCGCCGAGGCCGAAGATCCTGCCGGCGAATCGGGCGCCGCGCCGGTCCTTTCGCTCATGCACCAGGCGCTGCACGACCTCCTCGTGCAGCTCCTCGGCCTCGACGGCGCCACCGGGGCGGCGGCGCAGCACGCGGAGGAGGTAGCCAGCGAGCCCGATCACGGCGCCGCCCTCGCCGGCGCGCTCGACGACCTGCTCGACCAAGCCGCCCTCCGGGGCCCGCTCGAGCAGCACCCCGGCGAGGGGCCCGGCGATGCGGTAGCACTCATCGGCGGTCATCACGAGGTCCCGCCCGGTGCGCTCGCCGAGGCCGTAGTCGAGCTGGCGCGTCGCCTCGCGCAGGCCCAGCGCGACCAGGTCGGTGAAGGCGGCGGTCTCAGAAGAGGCCCACGACCGTCTCGTCATCCCCCGCGGCTGGTGTCGGCGGCCTTCGGTCGATCCGAACGGTCGCCGGCGGCCGCTCGCGAGCTGGCGCAGGCGCTCGACGCGACCTCGCAGCCCCGTCGGCTCGGTCTGGAGCTCGTCGGTCGCCTCGGGTGGCTCCTCCGGCTGGCTCGGCGCCGGCGGCGGCGGCGTCAGCGGCTCCTTGAACCCCGGTCCTGCCATCTGCAACTCCTCCACCGGGCTCGTCGCTCCGCGGCCACTCCCGGACATCGGCGACGACGACGCCGCTCGCGGTCGAGACCTCCTGGACTTTGCCGGGTTGCTCGCTCCGCGGCACCCGCCGGAGCGTCACCTGCTCGCCACAGGTCGGCTCCGAGCAGCGGGCCCGCCAGGTGACCCGCCCCGGCGGGCACTCGCCCCGGGTCTCGTGCCCCGCGGGGCAGACCCCGGTCGCCTCGACCCGCACGCCTTTCCTGCTCGTCACGCGTTGCCTCCGGACACCCGGCCTAGGTGCCTAGGACACTGGTCCCGAGCTGGGAGAATGTCCACGGGTGTCCGAGGACACCCGTTGTGAGGTGTCCGAGGACACCCGCCAGAGTGTCCGAGGACACCGGCGGGGAGTGTCCCCGGGCACCTTTGGCCCGGGTGTCCGCGGACACCGGGAGGAACGATGGCAGAACGGGAGATCGTCGAGCGCCTGGCGGACGTGCAGCGGCGCTGGCTCGAGCTCGGCGCCGAGCGGCGCCGGCTCTCCGATGAGCGGCTGCGGCTCATCTGGGAGGCCCGGGACGACTGGGCGATGACCTACCGCCAGATCGGCCACGCGATGGGGATCGACCGCACGCACGTGATCCACCTGCTCGGCTGCGGCTACCCCGGCGATGCGCCCGGAGGAACCGAGGAGACTGAGGCGAGCTGATGGCCCTGCGGCCGCCCCGGTTGGTCGGCGGGACGGCCGCAGGGCGCCTGGCGGGCGTGTCTCAGGCGGGGAGCTCGAAGAGCTCGTCGACGTCGATGCCCTCGACGGCCGGCTCGCGCCCCGTTCCGTACTGCCAGGCCCAGCACTGCCGCCGCGGACGCGCACCGGGCCGCGCGTACCAGAGCCGATAGCCCCAGGGTGCGCCCGGCATGTTGGTCAGGAAGTCCTCGTTCGAGTAGAGGATCGTCCACTGCGCGGCCCGGCTGAGGCTGTCGAGGAAAGTTTGGGCGAACTCCGCCAGGTCGGCCCAGTTGAGCCCGTCCTGGACCTCGAGATCAAGTGCGAGCCCGAGCCGATGCGGCACGCCCGCGTACCGGACACCGTTGAGGAAGTCGGCGACCTGCACGTCGGCCGCCTCACACGGGTGCGCGAAGTGGTAATACCCGACGTCCATCCCGGCCTCGTGGGCGGCGCGGGCGTCCTCGGCGAGGTACGGGTTCCGGTAGCCGAGACCCTCCGTGGCCTTGATCATCACGTAGTCGATGCCGCACTCGCGCCGCATGGCCCCGAAGTCGAGCGGCCGGCCGCCGACGTGGTTGTTGCTCGACACGTCGACCATGTTGGCCACCGCTTAGGCGGCCCTCACGGACGCGAGATACCCCGGAATAGCCGCACCATAGTGCGGCGGCCCGATCTCGGCGAGGAGGCGCCGGTAGCGGGCACGTGTCGTGGCCGAGAGGCCGTCGGGGCGCATCCGCCAGTGGTCCCGCGTGAAGCTCGCCAAGGCGGCAGCCGTGACGGGCGGGACCCGCTTGATGCGGAGCACGTCGACCATGAGCTCGAGGCCGCCCTCCTCGAGCACGCCGAACCACGACTGCTCGGCGCTCGTCACGTAGTCGGCTCGGAGCTTTCCCCGCACGCCTCGAGTCTAGCCAGCTCCTCGGCCAGCTCGAGGGCATAGGGGTCCTCGAGCTCGCCGGCGAGCTCGAGGCCGCGGAGCTCCGCGCGGAGCTGCCGGGTCCGCTCGCTCGCCGGCGGTAGCGCCTCGGCGGCCGCCGGCGGCGTCGCCTCGAAGATCTCGAGCGCCTCGACGACGAGCGCCGGCGAGCGCAACCGACAGCCGGTGACGAAGGCCTCGAGCTCGGCGAGGCGCCCGTTCGCCCGGCGGCCGAGCTCGAGGGCCCGCCGGCGCGGACCGCCGACGAGCGGCGAGCCCGTCTCGGCCTCGATGCGCCGCACGAGCGCGTCGCCGGCGTCGGTCCTGGGGTTGTTGAGCCCGTCGTCGTCGTCGTGGCGCGCGTACGACGACGACGACGAGTTATCTACATCGCGATTCTGTATCTCTATA
>JAKAOD010000244.1 GCA_021823365.1 Actinomycetes bacterium
ATCTCCGACGATGATCCCGACACGGTCCGTCGGGTAGGTGTCGAGGCCGACCGCCACGCCGGTGAGCTTCGGACCCTCCGTCCCGAGGTCGGCGCCGAGGCCGCCGATCGTCGTGATGTCCGAGGTCGGCGTCGCGAGCATCAGCGCCTCGCCGTCGGCGCCGGTCCCCCCGCCTATCTCGGCGGCGAAGCTCACCCGGAGGCCGTTCGGGCGGACCGGGGTCGGCCAGAACGCCGAGCCGGCCTCGAAGCGGGTCGTCGCGTCGGTGAGCTGGAAGCTCCCACCCGACTGGACCCCCGAGCCGGTGACCACCCATCCTCCGCCTGCCGGCGGGCCCACGGTGCCGGAGGGGATGCCGGTGCCCTCGAGGACGACGTCGCCCGCGCCACCGGTCGCCGATGCGACCTCCCAGCGAGCCGTCGCCGTGCCGGTCGCCCTGGGTGAGAAGGTCACGGTCTGGACGACGCGCGCCCCCGGGTCGATGAGCGTCCCGGGCGAGAGCGCGGGCGTCGCCGCGAACCCGCCGTCGGCGGGCTCGAGGGCCTTGGAGACGGCAAGGCTCTGGGTCCCGAGGTTCTCCACGCTCAGCTGCGCGGTAGCGCTCGCGCCGACGTCGACGGCGCCGAAGTCGACGTGAGCCGCGCGCAGCACCAGCTTCGGCCGCCCACCGGCGGTCCCGGCCGTGAGCCCCACAGACGACGAGCCGTTCGCCGTGACGAGCGTGAGAGCCCCGTCGTCGATGCCGGTCGCTCGGGGCGGTCGGAAGGCGACGCGCACGACGAGCGATGCCCCCGGCGCGAGCGTTGCGCCGGCCCGAGCCGGCCCGAGCACCTCGAATCCCGCGCCCTCCGCGACAACGCTGACGATCCAGGCCGCGGCGCCCGAGCGGTTCGTGAACGAGACGGTCTCCGCCCGGGCGGCCGATCCGGGCGCGACCACGCCGAAGTCGACGGCGGCGGCGCTCGGGACGGCAGCGGTCGACGCGGCTCCTCCGGAGCAGACGAGCCCGATGCTCGCCGGCGGCCTCCCGGCGAGGGTCACGAGGAGCGAGCCCTGCCGGACGCCGGAGTCTTCGGGGTCACAGCTGGCCGAGAGCGAGAGCCGCCCGCCGGGGAGCAACGTCGCCGGGAGCTTCACCGGGCCGGTGGAGAACCACGGACCGCCGGTCGCCACCACCGACGTGACCGTGACCGGTGCCGCCGTCGAGAGCGTGACGCTGCGGCTCTCGGCCACGCCCTGACGGAGCGGGGTCGCGGTCGAGCCGAAGCTCGTCCACTGGGCGCTGACGGGCGAGCGGGCGGAAGCAGGACCGAAGGCGAGCAGCTCGGCCTCGCCCGAGCCGCTCGCCGGGCTCGTCGCCACGTACGCCCTCCCGCCGACGAGCGTCGGGTCCTCGAACTTCGTCGCGACGAAGCCCGTCGACTGCCACACGCGCTGCAAGGTCTTCGCGGCGGTCGGCACGGCCACGTAGGCATCGAGGCTCGAGGCGTTCGACGAGCCCCGCCGCTCGACCATCCAGACGAGGGCAGACCCGGGCGCGGTCCCGAGGGAGGTCACGACCGGCGAGCTCGAGCCGTACGGGCTCGCGTTCGGTACCGCCGCTACGAGCACGAAGCGGGGCTGGCCCGCCCCGGCGATCTTCCATCGGTACGCGTAGAGACCACCGACGGCCTGGCCGGGGAGCTTCGGCGGCGAGACCGTTGTGGTGTACGCGTAGCCGCCGTCGCCGGGCCAGAAGCCGGGCGTGGAGTAGAGCGATCCCTCGCTCGGCAGCTGCTGGAGGTAGGCGCTCGTGCCGCGGGGACCCTGGTCGTAGCCTCCGAGGTCCGCGCCGTTGAGCAGGTCGACCACACCCTCCTTGCTGCCTTGGAGGAAGAGCAGGGGATAGCGGCTGCCCGTGAGGGAGCCCTTGCCGACGGGCACCACCCCGACGCCGCCCGAGCCGATGCCGAGGTCCTTCGCCGAGAGGTAGACCGAGTTGCTCGGAGTGTAGAAGTCGACGACTCGGAGACCCCCGTCTGGCTCGACGGCGAGGTGCACGATCGACTGGCCGAAGTCCGCCTGCGGCGGCTGGGCCCGCCCGGCGACGACGGGCGGCGGCGTTCCGTTGCTGGTCGACACGACGATCTGGCCGGTTCCCGCCGACACGAGGCCCTCGCCCGACTGCCAGATCGACGCGCCGCCGTCGCCCTCCTGGAACCCGGCGCTGGTCCACAAGGCGGTGATCGATCGCTGCGCGACGGAGACTCCGGCGATCCAGCCCTCGAAAGGCGGCTGGTCGCAGAGGCTGCCGAAGCCCGCGTAGACGACGCCACCCATCAACAGCAGACCCGGCCGGCTGATGAGGTTGGTCGGGTTGAACGCGGTGGAGGCGTCGTTGCTCGCCCGGCCCTGGATCGTGACCGGCCAGCCGGGCACCTCGTCGCCGGTCTCCATCTCGACCGCCTGCATCTCCAGCTCCACGCCTCCGCTGTCGCCGTTCGCGTACGTCTTGTCGATGAAGTAGGCGATCCCCGTCGACGGGTCGATGACCGGAGTTCCGGTGATGCCGGTGACCGGCGTCATGTCCTTGCAGACCAGGTGCGTCGTCGACACGGAGCTCCCGACCTGCCGTGACCAGAGCACCGCGCCGGACGCGTCGTCGATGCCCTCGATCACGTCGGCCTCGGTCGCGACGAGGACGACGCCGTGCCAGACGAGCGGCTGGGCATAGACCTGGCCCTCGACAGGCGTGGCGTAGAGCTCGCCGAAGCCGGGCGAGCTCACCTCGGTGCGTGTCAAGCCAGCAGAGGGAAGCCAGTTGTTTCGCAGGTTCGAGCCTGCCTGGGTCGTGTAGTCGGCACCCGCGCCCGCAGAGGATGCGCCCGCGCGCGCCGTCACTGACACCGCCGCTGCGCGAGCGCGCGCCGCGGTGCCGGCTTCGGCGACCCTGGATGCTGCGCCGAACATGCCCGCCATGACGAGCGGCATCCCGAGCAGCAGAACAGCAGAAAGATGCGGTAAGGCGCCGCGCCGCCGGTGGATACGCTCCTTGCTTCCGCCCTCCAGACATGCCTTGTCGGCATGCACGGCGGCGCGTCGGCTCGCCACGCACGAGCGACGCGCCACGTCAGGCCTGCGGAGCATGTTCCACATTCCGTGACTATTCCATATTCCGCACATGTGCCAGACCATCGTTCAGCGTTGAGCGAGCCAGCAGTGCGTCGTCCGCGGGGCCATCAACCATCGGAGTGCGTTTACCTGAGCCAACTCTAAACAGAAGTGCTCCAAATGGCAAGTCATTCGCAAGGACTACTTGGCATGCGGGTGCCATGATCCCACGCGATGTAGTTGCACTGTCACTGTTCGTCACATTGCTGCAGGAGCTCGAGGCACGACGACCGCGGCGCCGGACGGTTGCCGGTCGAGGTCACGACGCAGCAACAGCGAGACACCGCGCTGCCGGTGCCGATCCGGAGCTCGCAGCCCCTCAAGGACCCGGCTCGACCACGGCCTACGAGGACCGAGCCCGCCCGCCGAGCCCGCCCGCCGAGCCCGCCCCGGGGCGAGGGTGCCGGGGCGGGCGCGACTGGTTCCCCACGCGCAGGCGGCGGACCGGACCGGGCGCGCCTTCCGCCACCCGCGTATGTGAACGCTAACAGAACGAGGCAGGCCAGCGCCACGCCCGCAGTCGGCAGATGCCCGCCCCTTCCGCGCGAGCCGCCGCGACAGCGACACGGCACCCGCGCGACCTGGCCATGCCCGTCTTCAGCCCGGCGCGCCCGACCCTACGGCGCCGCTCGCCCGTGCCGCGGCACGGCGTGGCGTCCTCGATGCCGTGCTCTGGCGGACGACGAGCTCGGGGGCGATCACCACGCGCTCTGCCGACGGCTTCCTTGCCAGGACGAGCTCGACGAGCAGCGCGAGGCTCCGCCGGCCGACCTCGTCGAAGTCCTGGTGGACCGTCGTGAGGGGCGGCGTGAAGTAGGCGGCGGCGGAGATGTCGTCGAAACCGACGACGCTCACCTCCTCGGGCACGCGCCGGCCCCGCTCGTGCAGGGCGCGCAGGAGCCCGAGCGCCATGTCGTCGTTCGCGGCGAAGACGGCGGTCGCCTCCGGGATGCGTGCCAGCGTCTGTCCCGCCTCGAAGCCCGAGCGCGCTGTCCAGTCGCCGCTGAGGAGCGGCGGGACCTCGGCTCCGGCCTCTGCGAGGGCGCGTCGCCAGCCCGCGACCCGCGCTTGCGCCTCGAGCCAGTCGCCCGGGCCCGCGACGTGGAAGACCGTCTCGTGGCCGAGGGAGAGCAGGTGCTCGGTGGCGGCGCGGGCCCCGGCGGCCTGGTCCACCGTCACGGCGGGGAGGTCGCTGTCCGGCGCCCCCTCGACGGCGACGAGCGGGATGCCGCGTCCCATCGTGGCGACGGCGTCGGTCGGCGAGGCGAGCGGCGCGATGAGGATGACGCCCTCGACCGCCTGCTCGGCGAGGCGGGTGAGGGCCTCCCCGACCGACGGCGGGTCGATCGAGCGCAGCGTGGCGACGCTCACGAAATAGCCGGCCTCCCGCGCCGCCCGCTCGATGCCGTAGAGGGTCGCGATCGGCCCGTAGAGCGTGGTGTCCATCGTGACGAGCCCGAGCGTGTGCGACCGGCCGGTGACGAGGGCGCGAGCCGCGAGGTTGGGTCGGTAGCCGAGCTCCTCGATCGCCGCGAGCACACGAAGGCGGGTCGTCTGCCGGACGCCGCCGAAGCTGTTCAGCACACGCGAGACCGTCTGGTGCGAGACGCCGGCGAGCCTCGCCACGTCGGTCATCGCTGGCCTGCCGCTCATCGGCCTGCTGCCACCTTCCCCGGTCGATCGGGTGTTCATCGTGTGAACGCGCACAGGATATCGCCGTCATGGTGCGCGCCCAACCTGACATGACGAACAGGTACCTGCGCTCGGCCTCCGTGGCGCCGTCGAAGTGGGCACCGTAGATTCCCGCTTCGATCTGCCGCTGTGCCACCGGCCCGGCCTCCTCGGACCTCTGCCGGCCGCTTCAGCCCTCCCGCGGCGAGAGCCGCGCCGGCGCCCCCAGTGCGACGAGCGGCTCGGGGATCGCCACGGCTCCGCCCTCGTCCTGGCAGGACTCGAGGAGGGCGATCAGCCAGCGGGCGGTCATCGCCGTGCCGTTCAAGGTGTGCGGCCATTCCGTCGCCTCGCCGGGAGCCGGCCGGTAGCGGGTGACGAGGCGGCGGGCCTGGTAGTCGGTGTCGTTCGAGCAGGAGGTGATCTCCCGGTAGCGAGCCTGGCTCGGGATCCACGCCTCGATGTCGTACTTCTTCGCCGCCGGCGCCCCGAGGTCGCCCGTCGCGACGTTCACGACCCGGTAGGCGAGCCCGAGCCCCTGGACGAGCTCCTCCTCGATGGCGAGCATCCGCTCGTGCTCCTCGCCCGAGCGACCCGGCTCGACGAAGGCGAAAGATCGGAA
>JAKAOD010000245.1 GCA_021823365.1 Actinomycetes bacterium
GGATCGGAATCCCCAGGCGCATCATGTAGCCACGACGACCAGTGCACGATGACGAGAACTTCCTGGTCAACGGCGGTTGCTGCTGAGGTCGCGGGCGTAACTTCCGGCTAGCGACCAAGGCAAGCCCCAGCCAGTCGAAGTGCCCCGGTGCGAGTCGAGCGCGGGCTCAGCCGCTGCCGCTGGCCGTCTCGCAGTTCCCGGGGAAGTTCTCCTTCCCGTTCCCGTTCCCGTTCCCGTTCCCGGTCCCGCCGTCGCCTCCGGTGCCGCCGAGCGGCGACAACGTGCACAGCCGGGCACCTGACGTGGTTCCATCGCCGCCGCCGTAGTACGCGACGGCCCACCTGCTGACCGCCGGGAGGACGCTCCCGAGGATGGAGGTTGCGCTCTCGGGCGGCGTGCTCACCCAGACGACGCTCGGCGCGCCGAGGAAGTCGTTCGGGTTCCGAGCGTCTTCGGGGTGCGGGAAGTAGAAGGCGAAGCAACCTCCGGCCTCCGCCTGCCAGTGGGGACCGGTCGGGGGCGTCACGTCGCAGCCATCGAGGGTGATTTGGTAGGTCGTGGCGACCTGCTGTGCCGCCGACTCCGCTGCGCTTCGGCAGCTCTGTGCGTCGTAGCAGCCCTGGGACGTCCCGAGAGCCGTCGCGCCGGCGAGCGCGGCAGAGTCTGCGGCGCCCTGAAGGTTCGTCGCCTTCTGCACGACGTCGCCCAAGCCGAGCGCCAAGGCGACGCACCCGACGAGAGCGGTGAGCGATATCGCCCAGAAGACGAGGATGACGCCGTCGTCGCCCCGCATGTTCAGGAAGGGCTTCGGCTGCCGGCAGCGTGCGAGCGCCTGAGGGAGGGCACGTCCCATCGCGCCGGGGACCCCGTTCAGCTGCCGGTGGCCGGACCGCACCCGCCCAGGCCGTAGGGATTCCAGGGCTCGAGGTCGTCGCCGAGGCTCGGGACCTCCGCGTACACCTCGCTCGTCGCATGAAGCGTGTAAGCGGGAAGGAAGCCGGTGAAGTTGGACGCCGGTGTCGCCGCGCACACCGTCACCATGTACTGGTTCGAGCTGCCGGTGATCCAGAGTCCGACCTCCGGCGGGCTCGAGGCGCTCACTCCCGTGCCGACGGGCGTGCCGATCAGCGAAGCGATCTCGCAGACCATCTGCGCCGTGTTCTGGGCTTTCCGAGAGCTCCCGGAAGGCGTGGGCACGCTGCATGGGTACTCGGCACCCCCCCCGTCCTCCACGCTCGCCATCTGTGCTCCCGTCTGCACCGCGGCACGCAGCTGCGACCAGCCGGCGAAGGACAGCCCGAGCTGGACCATCCCGAGCAGCATGATGACGAAGATCGGGAAGACGAGGGCGAACTCGACGAGGGCGGCACCCGAGTCGTCCCTCCTCCGCGCCCGAGATCGCCGCCCGCCGTGCCGGACCGGCGCGCCCTCCCGGACCGGCGCGGGCCACCGCATCGGCCCGAGCTGCCGCATCGACCGGAGCCGCCTCATTTGATGATCGTCCGGTAGATCTCGATCGCCGCCGGCCCGACGACGACGATGAACAGCGCCGGCAGCACGCAGAAGACCAGCGGGAAGAGCATCTTCACCGGCGCCTTCTGGGCGAGCTCCTGGACGTGCTGGCGCTGGGCGACGCGGACCTCCTCGGCCTGCGAGCGCAGGATCGACCCGATCGACACGCCGAAGGTCTCGGCCTGGACGAGCGCCATGATGAACGAGCGCAGCTCGGCAACGTCGGTCCGCCGGTCGAGCGCCTCGAGCGCCTCGGTGCGCGAGGCCCCCATGCGGACCTCGCCGAGCAGGCGGGAGAGCTCGTCGCTGAGCGGTCCGGGAACGCGCGAGTGCGCCATCCCGAGCGCCTGGTCGAAGCCGAGCCCGGCCTCGGTGCTGATCATCAGCAGCTCGACGATCGCCGGGAGGTCCCTGCGGATCCGCTCCTGGCGTGCCCCGACCTGCCGGTTGAGGAATGCCTCCGGGCCGAGCACGAGGAGGAAGGCGAGGACCAGGAAGACGAGGAGCTGGTCCAGGCGGGGGATCGGAGAGATCCGCACGAGCACGAAGGCGACGGGGACGAGCGCCACGGTGGCGAGCCGCGCCGCGAGGAAGCGGCTGAGGTCCGCCTTGCCGTCCCGCCCCGCCAGCGTGAGCCGCCGCTGGACGCCCTCGACGTAGCCGGGCGGGCTCAGGCGGTGGGTGAGCCGCGCGACGGCGGCGGTCGCCCGGTCGAGCCCGTCGACCACTGGCCGGCGCCGCTCGGCCCGGTGCGCCCGGGCATGGGCGGGCGACGGCGTCGAGGCGGTCGCCGCTTTCAGCGTGACGAGCACGGCGCGCCGCCGCGCCGTCGTCCGCCACAGGGCGAGCGCGACGGCGACGGGGACGACGCAGGCGGCGACGAGGAGGGCGAGGTGGGCGGACTCAGGCATCGATCTTCACGATCCGGTTCATCCACCAGAAGCCGACGATCTCGAGGACGAGCCCGCCGACGAGCATCACCCGGCCGGGGAGGCTGTGGACGAGCTCGAGGATGTAGGGCCGGTTTACAGCGAGGATGAACGCCCCGAGGGCGACGGGGAGGATCGCGAGGATCCAGGCGCTCGCCCTCCCCTCGGCGGTGAGCGTGCGCACCTCGCGCCGCAGCCGCAGGCGCTGCTGCATCGTCGCCGCCAGCGTGTCGAACAGCGCCGCCAGGTTGCCACCGGCCTCCTGCTGGATGCGGACGGCGGCGACGCTCTCGGAGAAGTCCCGGTTGCGGATGCGGGCGGCGGCGTCCTCGAGGGCCTCCTCGACCGGGCGGCCCAGCCGTGCCTCGGCGAGGACTCGCTGGAGCTCGCCCCTCGACGGCTCGCGGACCTGCTTGGTGACGGCGTCGAGCCCTTGGAGGAGCGAGAACCCCGCGCGCAGCGAGCTCGCCGTCAGCTTCAGCACGTCCGGCAGCTGCGAGGCGAACAAGGCGGTGCGGCGGTCGACGATACCCTGCAGCACCGCCACCGGCCCGACGACGGCGAGCACGAGGAGGATGGCGAGGCCGACGACCCCGGCGAGCAGCCAGCCGAGGGCGACGAGGAGGACGCCGGTGACGAGCCAGATGCCTGCGAGCTCGCCGAGGGGGACCTGCACGCCGGCCCGCTCGAGCATCGAGCGGAGCCAGCTCCCGGCGCGGGTCTCGCCGATGGCGTCCTCGAGCGCCCCGGAGAGACGCTTCAGCAGCCGGAGGGTGAGGACGCTCTCGGGTTCCTCGACGATGCGGCCGTGCTGGCCGGCGGGCGCGATGCGGTAGGGGTCGAGCACTGCGACGAGCGTCGCCCGCCGGTGCCTCCCGGCGAGGAAGAACCCGCCGTAGACGATCAGGGAGACGGCGGCGATCCCGGCGGCGACGACGCCGACCGGGCTGATCTCATGGTCGAGGCGCGTGAAGAAGTGGGCGACGGCCGACCACGCCGGGCCGAGGAACGTCGCCAACGTCGCCGCCAGCCGCATCGTCACCCGTCCTCATCCTCGGGCGAGGGCCGCCCATCGGGATCGCTCGTTGTCGAAGACCGCCGGGTCGACCTTCACGCCGCGGTCGGCCAGGCGCTCGGTGAGCTGGGGCCTGATCCCGGTCGCCCGCAGCGCCCCGGTCGTGCGGCCCTCGAGGTCGCCGCCGGCCCGGTAGTCGAAGAGGAAGATGTCCTGGAGCAGGACGACGTCTCCCTCCATCCGCCCGACCTCCGACACGTGCGTGACCCGCCGGGTCCCGTCGCGCATCCGCGCCAGGTGGACGATCACGTCGAGGGCGGAGGCCATCTGCTCGCGCACGGCCCGCACCGGCAGGTCGAAGCCCGCCATCAGCGTCATCGTCTCGACCCGGGACAGGGCGTCTCGGGGGCTGTTGGCGTGGACGGTGGTGATGGAGCCCTCGTGGCCGGTGTTCATCGCCTGGAGCATGTCGAGCGCCTCGCCGGCGCGGCACTCGCCGATGATGATGCGGTCCGGCCGCATCCGAAGGGTGTTGCGCAGCAGGTCGCGGATCGTCACCTCGCCCTTGCCCTCGGTGTTCGGCGGGCGGGACTCGAGCGAGACGACGTGCTCCTGGCGCAGCTGGAGCTCCTTCGCGTCCTCGATCGTGACGATCCGCTCGCCGGTCGGGATGAAGGAGGAGAGCACGCCGAGCAGCGTCGTCTTGCCGGTGCTCGTGCCGCCGGAGACGAGGACGTTCGCCTTGCCCTCGACGCAGGCATGCAAGAGCTCCGCGACCTGGTAGGTCAGCGTCCCGAAGCTGACGAGGTCGTCGAGGGTGTACGGGTCGACGGCGAACTTGCGGATCGTGAGGAACGGGCCGCCCACGGCGAGCGGCGGGAACACCGCGTTCACCCGGGAGCCGTCCGGCAGCCGGGCGTCGACCATCGGCGAGGACTCGTCGATGTGGCGTCCGACCTCGGCGACGATGCGGCCGATCACGTGACGGAGGTGCGCCTCGTCGAGGAAGGTGATCCCCGTCGGGAAGATCCTGCCGTGGCGCTCGGCATAGACGCGCTCGGGCCCGTTGACCATGATCTCGTTGACCGTCGGGTCGCGCACGAGCCGCTCGAGCGGTCCGTAGCCGAGGACGTCGTCGGTGACGCTCTCGGCGAGCTGTGCCGTCTCCAATATCGACATCGGGGTCTTCTCGGCGCGGATCGCCACCTGGACGATGCGCTCCACCCGGGCGCGCAGCTCCTTCTGATCGACGAGGTTGCTGTAGAAGACCGGGCCGAGCTCGGCGATCACCTGGTGGTGGATGCGGGAGCGAACGGCGTCGAGCGCCTCGGTGCGGGGGTCGGCCCCGGCGCTCCCCTCCTGCAGGCGGCCGTAGAGGCCGCCGGCGGCCGGCCGCTCGGGGCTCATCGCTTCGCCAGCGCCGCGACGGCGTCGTGCCTCGAGGCGTCGGCGTGCGCCGCGTCGGCGTGGGCGGCGTCGACCTGCGCGGTGCGGGCGAGCACCAGGTCGGCGAGCTGGTTGACCTGGCCCGCGAAGCGGGAGCGCGGGTACTCGATCACCGCGGGAACGCCCTGGTTGACCGACTGGGGGACGATGGCCTCCGACGGAAGGGTCAGGCCGATCTTCGTCTCGAGGGCGCGCTCGACGTCGTGGACGGCGAGGTGCACGCGGGAGTCCGCCCTGTTCAACACGAGCATGAGCTTCTCGAGCGGGAGCTGGAGGAGCTCGAACGCCTGCAGGCCGAGGCGGGCGTTCTTCACCGAGGGCACGTCCATCGCCGCCATGAAGGCGACGGTGTCGCTCTCGGCGAGCGCCTGCAGCACGACCTCGTCGACGTGTGGCGGGGTGTCGATCACCACGAAGCCGAACATCTCCCGCAAGAGGTCGAGGATCCGCAGCATCGCCCCCGGGTCGACGTGGTCGCCCTCGGAGGGGGACGTCGGTGCCGCGAGGACGTGGACGCCAGATCGGA
>JAKAOD010000246.1 GCA_021823365.1 Actinomycetes bacterium
TCTCGACGCCCACGGCATCGCCACGGTGACGGTCGCGTGCACGGGGCCCGCGACGCTGCTCAGACGAGAGGTCTACATGCCGGGCTGGCACGCCACAGCCGGCGGCCACCACCTCACCACTCACGAGGCCGTGAGCCTCTTCCAGTCGATCCGCCTGCCCGCCGGGACCACGACCGTCCATTTCGGCTACCGCCCTCCGCACGAGCGCCTCGCCCTCTGGCTGCCTCTCCTCGGCATCCTCGTCGCCGCCGGCGTTCCCTCCGGCACGTGGCTCCTCGGCAGGCGGCAGAACCCGGTCCCCGACCGGGGCCCGCTCTGAGGTGAGGCCCGTCGCGCCCGCCTTGCTCCTCCACCGAGACCCGCCCTGCTCCTCGTCACCGATACGACACGGCCGTCACCCCGGGCGGGGCAGTGTTCCGCGGCCCGGGGGCCCACCCGCGGTCGCCGGGCGGCGGAAGACCTCGGCATCGTCGGCGAACGCCTTGAACTCGAGGGCGTTTCCGGCCGGGTCGTGGAAGAACATGGTCCACTGCTCACCGGGTTGGCCGGCGAACCGGACGTGCGGCTCGATGGCGAACCTGACCCCCTGGTCCTCGAGCCGTCCGGCCAGCTCGTGGAAGTGGGCCACGTCGAGCAGGACTCCGAAGTGGGGCACAGGGACTTCGTCGCCGTCGACCGGGTTGCGCCCGACCACGTGCCCGACCGACGAGGAGACGAGGTGGGTCACGACCTGGTGGCCGTACAGGTCCCAGTCCACCCAGGTGCCGGCCTCCCGCCCGCGGGGACAGCCGAGCACGCCGCCGTAGAAGTCACAGGCGGCAGTGAGGTCGTCGACGGGGACGGCGAGGTGGAACCTCGGTCGTGGTTCCGACAGCCTGTGGTCCGAAGCGGTGACGCGCTGCATGTGCACCATCCTTGCCGGTCGTCACGGCCCGGCGGCGGCCTGGGCGCCGCTCGACGATGGGCTCCTCTCTCACACGAAGAAGGAGCGGCCATACCGGCGATCTCCCCGCTCCTCCAGTTCGACGACGAGCCCGAAGAGACTGGCCGCTTGCCCACCTCCGTCTTCCGGAGCTCCGAGATCCCCGACATCCTCCGCGCCGGAGGGCACGACCGACCCGCTCCGCCGACCGTCGTCCGCTTCTCCCTCGACGGCACGGAGTCCGTCGTCCCTCGCGCGAAGCGCCACCGGCCGTTCGCCCAGACCGCGACGACGGTCAGCACCGGCGACTCACCCGGCCCGCTGACGGCACCCCCGTCGACCGACGGGGTGCTGAGCGAGCGGGTGGCGGACCCGCTCGGCCCGGGACCCTCCCTCGAAGATCCGTGCCAGCTCGTGCCGGCGCCTGGCGGGTCGGCCGCTGTGTGCGCCGCCGCCCCGGCGGTGAACCATGTACATGGCCGCCGAGCAGCTGCGGACTCCCTGCAGACTCCTCTGGCCGCAGCGCCTCGTTGCTGGTCGTCGTCCCCGGCGTCGGCGAGACCCTGCAGGTCGTGGGCGACGCATCGATCGCGACCGCGGTGGCGGTGCTCGCGCAGGTTCCCCCGGGCGGATCTCCGACGGAACCTCGCCGTCGTCACGGGGTCGTGACGGTCCGTCTGCACTGCGGCAAGCGGTGTGGAGCCCCGAGTCGTGGCCGGCCACCGCCGACGTGGCCTCGTCCGCCTGCGCGATGCGGGGCCACATGCGCCTGCCTCAGTCCACCGAGGACATGCAGGCGTTCCTCGACCGGGCCTCCCCAGAGACGACCCGGGCGGCGTGAGGACAGGCGGAGGTCTGACGAACCGGCAGGAACTAGCCGCTGAGCTGCTCGGCGAGGAAGGCGAGTGAGCTCGGGTACCGGTACTCGATGGCCATGTGGGTCGCGTCGAACAGCTCGAAGTGCACATCGGTGACGCCGATCGAGGCCAACTCGCCGACGAAGGCTTGGGCACCGAGGTCGAGGAAGTACTCGTCGCTCCGGCCGGCATCCACCCAGATCGCCCGCAGCCCCCGCAGAGCCTCGGCGTGCCGGCGCACCATCCGCACCGGGTCCCACGCGAGCCAGCGCTCCCAGACGTCCTCCCGGGGCCGCCCTGTGAGCGGATCGAAGGGCAGCTGCGGCCGGCCGGCGTCATCAGGAGAGAAGCAAGCGGCCACGCCGTAGAGACCGAGGAGCGTCGCGTCGGCCGGGTCGGTGAACGGCACGCGGTTGCAGAAGTCGCCCCACCACGCCTCGATGGAAGCCTCCCACGAGCGGAGGAGCCGAGCGGCAGGGCCGAACTCGGGGAGGTAGCACAGCTCGTACAGCGCGTCACCGGCGTGCGTCGCCAGCGCACCGAACAGGTCGGGCCGGAGCATCGGCGTGATCATGGCGCCGAAACCGCCGCTCGACTTCCCCTGGATCCCCCGATGTCTGGCGTCGTCCATCGTGCGGTAGCGACCGTCGACATAGGAGACGACCTCGTCGCAGAGGTAGGTGTGATACCGGCCGGTCCCGGGAGAGTCCACGTACTGCGAGCCCCCATAGGCCGTCCAGGCGTCCACGAAGACGACGATGCACGGCGGTGCCTGTCCCGAGGCGAACAGCGCGTCGACCGCCTCCGGGTACGGGACTCGGAACGGACTGCGGTTCCACCACATCTGGATGTGACCCGTGTAACCCTGGATGACGTAGATGCTCGGGTAGCGCCGGTCGTCTTCGTCATAGCCCGGCGGTACGTAGACCCACAGGGGACGCTGAGAGGGATCGCCGAGCGGGTTGTCACGAAGGGCGGCGGAGTTGATGACATGCTCGTCGATACGGCCGACGAGCTCCCGGTGCCAGGGAGGGGGCATGTCCCGGCACGCTACTGCGGGGAGCTCCCGCCAGGGGGAGGCCGACCGGTACAGAGCTGGGGCGTCGCCGGGAACCGGAACACTTTGGACCGAGCCTTCGCTCGACGCTGCGTCGCCGCGCCTCGAGCCGACGGCTGCCCCGGGCACGAGGAATCCTCCACGCCCTTGCGCGTCGGCGCTGCGGACACGACGATGTCGAGATGACCCCCTCTGGTTCCGACCGACCGCCAGAACCAAGGAGGTGGAGCGCCGCCTCCGTCCGCGAGGACATGTGGGTGGACCCCGACAGTGATCCCCGCGAGGGCGGCCCCGAACCGGTCGACGAGCGGACCACGTTGCTCGAGTATCTGCGGGCGTACCGCCTCACCCTCCAGATGAAGTGCGCCGACCTCGACCCCGAGCAGCTCGCCACCCGCTCGGTGCCACCGTCCACGATGTCGCTCCTCGGTCTGGTCCGCCACCTGGCCGACGTGGAACGGCACTGGTTCCAAAGGGTGATGTCGGGTGAGGAGGTGCCGCGCCGCTACCAGAAGGAGGACGGCGGTCCCGGTGGCACCTGGAGCGGAGCGGTCGCCGACCCGTCCGTGGTCGACGAGGCGTGGAACGCCTGGCGGGCGGAGATCGCCATCGCAGACCGGTTCCTCGCCCGGGCCGACGACCTCGCCATGCTCGGTCGTACCCCTGCGGGTGAGACAGTCCCGCTGCGATCGGTGCTCGTCCACATGATCGAGGAGTACGCCCGCCACTGCGGCCACGCCGATCTCCTCCGAGAGCGCATCGACGGCAGGGTCGGACAGTAGCCGGGCGGGCACCGCGGGTGAAGGAGCCCGCCACCGGTTCGACCGGACACCGGCCGCCTGCTGGACCTGTGCCGGTCGTCGCCGCCAGACGAGTCAGCGCCCCGAGGAGGCGATGTCAGCCCTCGAGGTAGCGCAGCACGGCGAGGACTCGACGGTGGTCCGTCGGCGTCGACGGCAGGTCCAGCTTTGCGAAGATGTTGGCCACGTGCTTCTCGACTGCGCCCTCGGAGATGACGAGGCTGGCGGCGATGGCCGAGTTGGTCCGCCCCTCCGCCATGTGCGCGAGGACCTCGCGCTCCCGGTTGCTCAGTCCCACGACCGCGTCGGTGCGCCGACTGGCCCCCATCAGCTGGATCACCACCTCGGGGTCGAGGGCGGTGCCCCCCGACGCCACCCGAACCGGTGCCTCGACGAAGTCCCCCACGTCCGCCACGCGGTCCTTCAACAGGTAGCCGATCCCTGCGGCAGCACCTGCCAGCAGCTCCGCCGCGTAGGTCTCGATGTACTGCGAGAACACGAGGATCCTGACATCGGGGTAGTCGTGACGCAGACCGATGGCGGTGCGCAGCCCCTCGTCGGTGAAGGTCGGAGGCATGCGGATGTCGACCACGGCCACGTCGGGGTGGTCGGCGGCGACCGTCCGCTCCAGGCTGACGGGATCGGCTATCGACTGCAGGACGGCGAAGCCGCGGTCGGCGAGGAGCTGAACGAGCCCGTCCCGGAGGATGGCGAAATCCTCGGCGATCACGACGCGCAGCGTCTCGTGCTCGGCCACGGTCAGGCGCGGGTCGGGAGATCCACGGTGACGACCGCGGGTCCGCCCGCCGGGCTGGCGATGCTCATGCTGCCATCGACGGTACGCAACCGGTCTGCCAGGCCGGCCAGGCCGCTCGAGGAGGAGCCGATGCCGGGGTTCGCCGCTGCACCGCCTCGGCCGTCGTCCCGGACCACGAACCGGAGCCAGGGGCCGTACTGGGCACAGGTAAGCGAGGCGTGCGACGCCTGGGCGTGCTGGTGGACGTTGCCAGCAACTCGGCGGCGCAGAAATAGCAGATCGCCTCGATGGCCGGAGTCTGAGTCGGGCGGGATGGGACGGACACCGTCACCTCGGTGGGCACCGGGCTGCGTGCCGCCAGGGTCCACAGGGCATTGGCGAGGCAGGTGTCGAGGGCGGGTGGGTGAATGCCGCGGGCCAGGTCGCGCAGGTCGGCGATGGCCTCTTTGGTGCCGCGATGCGCCTCGTCGACGAGGTGCCTTACCGTCTCGAGCGCTGTGTCGCTACCCGGCACGACGCCCAGGTGGTCAAGCTTCTCCTTGGCCTGTCCGAGCCGCATCGCGAGAGCGACCAGCTGCGCCTGGGTCCCGTCGTGGAGGTTCCGCTCGATCCGCTGCAGCGTGGCGGTGGCGGCATAGAGGGTGAGAGACCGCGACTCCTCGAGGCGCTGCACCCGCGAAGCGGCCGCATCCGGCGCGAGCAGCAGGCGCATCATCCTCCGGTCCAGATAGACCACCAGGCGGGTGAATCACGGCGCCAGGAAGAACGGCGGCACGCCGATCAGGAAGATGCCGACATGGAGCGGGGACCAGACAAAGTACGGCTGGCCGGCGAGCCCCGAGCGGACAGGACGCCGCAGGATGCCGACGGAGACCATCGCACCTCCCCCCGTGAGCGGCGAGAGGATGCGGGAGAGAGCCGCCATGCGATGCTCGGTCACGTGGCGATGGACCTCGAGCTCGAAGACCTGGCGGACCTCTACACCCGCCACCTCTGCCGCCCTCAGGTCCGCCCCGCAGT
>JAKAOD010000247.1 GCA_021823365.1 Actinomycetes bacterium
GATCTCGACGACGTCGAAGAGGTCCACTCCCTCGGCGCGCCACTCGGCCTCCATCGCCTCCTTTCGGGACAGCCGGTCGGACTCCTGCTCGGCGAGCCTCTTCGCCTGCTCGAACGCGCCCCGGCCGATCGCGGCTTCTTTGTCCTGGCGCAGCCGGTTGATCTCCTCGTCGAGCTTCTTGTGGCCGGGCGGGGTGGTCATCCGCCTGATGCGCAGCCGGCTGCCCGCCTCGTCGATGAGGTCGATCGCCTTGTCGGGGAGGAAGCGGTCAGAGAGGTACCGGTCCGCGAGGTTGGCCGCGGCGACGAGCGCCTGGTCGGTGATCGTGACCGCGTGGTGCGACTCGTAGCGGTCTCGCAGCCCCTTCAAGATGTCGATGGTGAGCGCGACGGACGGCTGGCTCACCTTCACCGGTTGGAAGCGCCGCTCGAGGGCCGCGTCCTTCTCGAGGTGCTTGCGGTACTCGTCGAGCGTCGTGGCGCCGACCGTCTGGAGCTCGCCGCGGGCGAGCATCGGCTTCAGGATCGACGCGGCGTCGATCGCACCCTCGGCCGCACCCGCGCCCACCAGCGTGTGGAGCTCGTCGATGAACAAGATGATGTCGCCGCGCGTGCGGATCTCCTTCAACACCTTCTTCAGGCGCTCCTCGAAGTCGCCACGGTACCGGCTTCCCGCGACCAGCGCGCCAAGGTCGAGGGTGTAGAGCTGCTTGCCCGCGATCGTCTCTGGGACCTCGTTCGTGACGATCCGCTGGGCGAGGCCCTCGACGATCGCCGTCTTGCCGACGCCGGGCTCGCCGATGAGCACGGGGTTGTTCTTCGTCCGGCGGGACAGCACCTGCATGACCCGCTCGATCTCCTTCTCGCGCCCGATGACCGGGTCGAGCTTGCCGTCGCGGGCGAGCTGGGTCAGGTTCCGGCCGAACTGGTCGAGAACCGGCGACCCCGACGGCGCGTCGCTCGACGACGTCCCCGCACCCGCGCCGACCGACTCCTTGCCCTGGTAGCCGGACATGAGCTGGATCACCTGCTGGCGGACGCGCCCCAGGTCTGCGCCCAGGCTCTGGAGCACCTGCGCCGCGACCCCCTCCCCCTCGCGCACCAGGCCGAGGAGCATGTGCTCGGTGCCGATGTAGCTGTGCCCGAGCTGCAACGCCTCGCGAAGCGACAGCTCGAGCACCTTCTTCGCGCGTGGGGTGAAGGGGGGGGAGCCGCTGGGAGCGCTGCCGGCCATGCCGATCGTCTCCTCCACCTTCTCGCGCACCGCTGTGAGCGTGATGCCCAGCGACTCGAGCGCCTTCGCCGCGACCCCCTCGCCCTCGTGGATCAGGCCCAGGAGGATGTGCTCCGTCCCGATGAAACTGTGGTTCAAAAGGCGCGCTTCTTCTTGCGCCAACACAAGCACTCGCCGTGCCCGGTCGGTGAAGCGTTCGAACACGTGACCGCCTCCGTACTGGCTCGTTACCTAGGACTGGAGTGTACCCGTAGGGTCCTACCCGCCCGCCGCGCGCCTCACGGCGCCTCCGCGTCGGCCGCGGCGGCGGCCCCGAATCCAGCGCGTGAATGCCCAGCTCAGCGGGCGCTCACCGATCCCGCACGCGGCGACGCTTCGGCGACGCGGCGGGGCAGAGACCGCGCCCGCGGGCCACGAGCGCGCCTCCGGCCACGATCGCGGAGACGGGCGCGCCCACGGACACGGCCGCGCCCGCGGGCCACGACCGCACCGGCCGGAAGTGTTCCCGCCCCGCACCCGTCGCGTAACGTGCGGATCGTGAATGCCACGGAGGCCCTCGGTCTCCCCATGGTCGACGAGGAGCTGGAGCGCCTCGAGCCGTTGCTCGCCGGGTCGGTGATGACGGGAGACAGCTTCCTCGACGACGTGACGACGCACCTCATCGCGGCGGGCGGCAAGAGGCTCCGGCCGGCGCTCGCGCTCGTCGCGGCCACGCGCGGCGAGCGTAAGGCGTCGGAGCAGGACCTCCTCGGGGGGGTGGCCGTCGAGCTCGTGCACCTGGCGTCGCTCTACCACGACGACGTCATCGACGAAGCGAGCGTCCGGCGCAGCGTCGAGAGCGTGAACAGCCGGTACGGCAACCTCGTCGCGATCGTCGCGGGCGACTACCTGCTCGCGCGTTCCGCGGCGATCGCCGCCGCGCTGGGCACCGAGGTCGCCGGCCTCCTTGCGACGACCCTCGGGCAGCTCTGCCAGGGTCAGATCGTGGAAGTCCGGTCCTGCTTCAAGACGGACCGGAGCGAGGGCGACTACTTCGCCGCGATCGCCGGGAAGACGGCGGCGCTCATGTCGGCCTCCTGCCGGATCGGCGCGCTCACGAGCGGGGCGCGCCGGGACGAGGTGGACGCGTTCACCCAGTTCGGGCGCGCGTTGGGGATGGTCTTCCAGCTCCGCGACGACGTCCTCGACGTCGTCGCGGACGACGGCGAGCTCGGCAAGCCGCCGGGCCAGGACCTCGCGGAGGGCGTCTACACGCTCCCGGTCCTGCTCGCGCTGCGCGACCCCGACGCCGGTCCCGAACTCCGGACGCTCCTCGGCCAGCCGCTGGGCCAGCCCGAGCGGGAGAAGGCGCGCTCGATCGTGAGCGAGTCCACGGCGATCGAGACGACGGTCGCGGTCGCGCGCCGCCACGTCGCCGACGCGCTGGTGGCGGCCGAGGGGATCGGCCCACCGCGCGTCGCGGACGGGCTCGCGCGTCTGGCCAGGTCGCTCCTGGACGACCTGCCAGGCTGAGGGTCAGGCCCGGCGGTCCGGGCCGCCCCCGGCCGTCTTGCTCTCGGAGCCCGCAGCGCCCTGCCCGCTCTCCGCAGCATCCGCAGCATCCGCAGCGCCCTGCCCGCTCTCCGCAGCATCCGCAGCATCCGCAGCGCCCTGCCCGCTCTCCGCAGCATCCGCAGCATCCGCAGCATCCGCAGCATCCGCAGCGCCCTGCCCGCTCTCCGCAGCATCCGCAGCATCCGCAGCATCCGCGGACCACTCACCGCCTTCGGAGCGCTCGGGCCGCATCATCGGGAAGGAGATCACCTCCCTGATGTGCGCCACGTCCGAGAAGAGCATCGCCAGACGGTCGATGCCGAGCCCGAGCCCCCCGGTCGGCGGGAGCCCGTGGCCGAGCGCGCGGACGTAGTCGGTGTCGACGAGCATCGCCTCCTCGTCGCCCTGCTCGCGCGCCCCAGCCTGCTCTTCGAAGCGGGCGAGCTGCTCGGCAGGGTCGACGAGCTCGCTGAACGCGTTGACGAGCTCGCGCCCCGCGACCACCTGCTCGAAGCGCTCCGCGAGCATCGGGTCGTCACGGTGGACCCGGGCGAGCGGCGAGACCTCCTTCGGGTAGTCGTGCACGAAGACCGGGTCCCACAGCTCGCCCTCGGTCGTCTTCTCGTAGAGCTCGAGCAGGATCTTTCCCGGCCCCCAGCTGCGGGCGACCTCCACCCCCTGGTCACGCGCCCAGCTCGCCAGCGTCTCTCTCGGCGTGCGCACGCTCACGTCGAGACCCGTCTTCTCGCAGACGAGCTCGGTGAGGGTCGCGCGGCGCCACGGGGGCGTGAGGTCGAGCGGCCTCCCCTGGTACGTGAGCGACGTGGTGCCGAGGATGTCGCGCGCCAGCCCGGTCACGAGCTCCTCCACGAGCGACATCATGTCGTGGTAGTCGGCGTAGGCCTGGTAGAGCTCGAGCGTCGTGAACTCGGGGTTGTGGCGCGGCGACAGACCCTCGTTGCGGAACAGCCGGCCGATCTCGAACACCTTCTCGAAGCCGCCAACGACGAGCCGCTTCAAGTAGAGCTCCGGCGCGATCCGCAGGTAGACGTCCATGTCGAGGGCCCGGAAGCGCGTGACGAACGGGCGCGCGTGCGCGCCGCCGGGGATGGGGTGGAGGATCGGGGTCTCGACCTCCACGAACCCCATGTCCCACAGACGCTCGCGCATGCGGCGCACCAGCCGGCTGCGCAGGGCGAGCACGCGCCGGGCATCGGGGCTCGTCCACAGGTCCACCTCGCGCTGGCGGAACCGCGTCTCCACGTCGGTCACACCCCGCCATTTGTCGCCGAACGGCAGGCGCGCTTCGGCGAGCAGCACCCAGTCGGCGATCTTCACGGAGATCTCGCCGCGCCGGGTGCGCACCACCTCGCCGCACGCGCCCACCCAGTCGCCGAGCCGCAGCCGGGTGAACGCCTGGAAGTCGCGGGTCACCCCGTCGAGCGCGAAGAGCTGCACGGCGCCCGAGGAGTCGCGAAGCTCGGCGAAGGCGAGCTTCCCCTGGGGACGCGAGAGCATGACCCGTCCTGCGACCGACACGTCGTCGCCGGACTCCTCTCCGGGGGCGAGACCGCCGAAGCGCGCGACCACCTCCGAGGCCGTCGCCGTCTGGTCGAAGCGGTAGGGGACTGTCGTCATGCCCCCCTCGCCTCCGGGTCGACGTTCCGCTCGTAGACGAGCCGCAGGCCGTGCAGCGTGAGCCACGGCTCGACGTGCTCGATCGTCTCGGCGTGGGGGGCGACGAGCTGGCTGAGCCCCCCGGTCGCGACGACCGTCGCGCCGCCGAGCTCGGCGACGATGCGGCGGCACATGCCGTCGACCTGCGCCGCGAACCCGTACAGCGCGCCGGACTGGATCGATTCGGCCGTCGACCGCCCGATCGCCGAGCGGGGCTCGACAAGCTCGACCCGGCGGAGTGCGGCGGCATGCTGGAAGAGCGCCTCCAAGCTGATCGCGACTCCCGGAACGATGGCCCCGCCGAGGTACTCGCCCGTGCTCGAGATGGCGTCGAAGGTGGTGGCCGTGCCGAGGTCGACCACGACGCACGGGCCGCCGTAGAGGTCGAACGCGCCGATGGCGTTCGCGACGCGGTCCGCGCCGACGTCCTTCGGGTTGTCGTAGCGCACCGGCATGCCGCTCCTCGTGCCCGGCCCGAGCACGACGCAGGGCACGCCGCCGAACCAGCGGGCTGCAGTCTGTCGCAGCTCGCCGGTCACCGAGGGCACCGAGGAGCAGATCACGAGGCCGTCGACGGTCGCGGCGATGTCGAGGCCCTCCAGGTCGAGGATCTGCGTGAGCAGCACCGCGTACTCGTCGGGCGTCCTCGTGGGCACCGTGGACAGCCTCCAGTGGTGCGTGAGGTCCCGCCCGTGCAGGTGCTCCGCTCCGATGCCGAACCCGATGCCGGCGTGCGGCAGCGACTCACGCTCTTGCGGGGTTCGGGCGAACAGGCCGATCACGGTCTCGGTGTTGCCGACGTCGACGGCGAGCAGCAATCGTCAGCCCTCCGTGCAGGCCGGCGGGTCGCATCGTCGGTCAGGCGAGCCGGCGCGCACGGCGACGACCTGCCGGCAGCGCCACCCCTCCGCCGTCTCGGGGAAGTCCGAGCGCGTGTGCGCCCCGCGGCTCTCCTCCC
>JAKAOD010000248.1 GCA_021823365.1 Actinomycetes bacterium
CGCTGATGCTCAGCCGGACGATCGCCCCGGCCGGGGCAGCGAGGTCGCTCACCGACCGGCCGGCGCGGGCGCTCGTCTATTCCTCGACGATCTCGCTCGCCGTCGTCTGGGCGTCGATCGCCGGCTCCTACGCGTCGAACTGGCCGGTCGGCTTCTTCGTCGGCGCGATCGGCGTCGTCGTCTACGGCCTGTCACGGGTCGCCGCGGCCCGTCGCCACCGCGCGCTTTGGCCAGGCTCGGGTCAGCTGCCGGCGCGAAGCGCCTGACGCAGGGCCTCGACGAAGGCGTCCACGTCTGCTTCTGTCGTGTCGAAGGCGCACATCAAGCGGACCTCGCCCGGCCCGGTGGGCCAGTCGTAGAAGTGGAACCGCTGGCGCAGGCGGTCTGCGACGCCGGCGGGAAGGTGTGCGAAGACGGCGTTCGCCTGCACCGGCTGGACCAGTCGCACGCCCTCGAGCCCCGCGACGGCGCCGGCGAGGCGGGCTGCCATCTCGTTCGCCCGCGTTGCCGAGCGCAGCCAGAGGTCGTCCTCGTAGAGTGCGACGAGCTGGGCCGAGACGAAGCGCATCTTGGACGCAAGCTGCATGTTCATCTTCCGCAGGTAGAGGAGGCCCTCGGCTGCGGAGCGGTCGAGGACGACGACGGCCTCGCCGAAGAGCACCCCGTTCTTCGTCCCGCCGAGCGAGACGACGTCGACACCGGCGGCGGAGGTGATCTCGCCGAGCCCGGTGCCGAGGGCGGCGGCGGCGTTGGCGAGGCGCGCGCCGTCGAGGTGGACCCGCATCCCGAGGCTGTGGGCGTGCTGGCAGAGCCGGCGGAGCTCGTCGGGGTCGTAGACGGTCCCGACCTCGGTCGACTGGGTGATCGACACCGCGAGCGGCTGGGCGTGGTGCTCGTCGCCGAAGCCCCAGGCGTGGACGTCGATGTCCTCCGGCGTGAGCTTGCCGTCGGCAGTCGGGACGGTGAGCAGCTTGATGCCGGCCACACGCTCTGGGGCGCCGTTCTCGTCGGTGTTGATGTGGGCGGTCTCGGCGCACACGACGGCCCCCCAGCGCGGGAGCATGGCCTGCAGCGAGAGGACGTTGGCGCCGGTGCCGTTGAACACCGGGAAGACCTCGGCCTGCGCCCCGAAGTGGCCGGCGACGACCTCCTTGAGGCGCTCGGTGTACCTGTCGCCGCCGTAGGCGACCTGGTGCCCGCCGTTGGCCTCGGCGAGCGCGGCGAGCACCTCGGGGTGGGCACCGGCGTGGTTGTCCGAGGCGAAGTGGCGCGAGTCCGGATCGTGGAGTCGAGGCATGGCAGCAAGTGTGGCGCGTGCGCACGCCCGCGGACCGCGAGCGGAGCGAGCAGACTGGTGACGATGGCGACGGCACCGCTCGACGGCGCCCTCCGGCCGGAGCAGGGTGGCGCCCCGCTGCTCGAGCTGCGAGGCGTGTGCATCGGCTACGGCGACCTCCGTGTGCTGTTCGGCGTCGACTTCGAGGTCGGCCCCGGCGAGCTCGTCGGGCTGTGCGGCGAGAACGGCGCCGGGAAGTCCACGCTCATCCGCTGCATCGCCGGCGACCTCACCCCCGACGACGGCGAGGTGCTGATCGACGGCGTGCGAGTCCGGGGATACGCCGGCGCCGCGGCGAGCGGCCTCGCGGTGGTGTGGCAGGACCTTGCCTTCTGTGACAACCTCGACGTCGCCGCCAACTTCTTCCTCGGGCGCGAGCGTGGCGGCTGGCTGCTGTCTGACCGCCGGGCGAGCATCGCCGCACGCTCGATCCTCGCCAGCTACGGGATCGAGGTCGGCGACGACCGATCCATCCGCTCTCTCTCGGGCGGCCAGCGCCAGCTCGTCGCCGTCGCACGGGCCATGCAGAGCGAGCCGCGCCTGTTGGTGCTCGACGAGCCGGCGGCCTCGCTCGGCGTGCAGGAGACGAGGCAGGTCGAAGAGCTCATAGGCAAGCTGAAATCGGGCGGTACGACGATCCTGCTCGTGTCCCACGACGTCGACCAGGTCTTCAAGCTCGCGGACAGGATTCTCGTCCTCCGTCGTGGCCGCATCGTCGCGGACCTCCTGCCGTCGGGGACGCACCCCGACGACGTCGTCGCGATCATGTCGGGGCACGCCCCGGACGCGACGGCAAGGCACCAGTTGAGCCGGCTGCAGGACCTGGTCGACCAGCTGGCGTCGGCGCGGCCGACCTCGAGCCTGCCGCTCATCGTCTCGGCTCTCGGCGCGGCGCTGCGCACCGAGCAGCTGTGCATCCACCTCCTGGCGGACCACGGCCTCCGCCTGGTCGCCGCCACCGGGCTTCCACCCGACCTGCTGTCTGCGTGGGCAACCTTGCCAGTCGGCCACCGCGGCGGACCTATGGGCGCCGCCGTGTCGGGCGGGACGGTGGTCGTCGACGAGGACGTGGAGCGCAGCCCGGCATGGTCTCGCTTCGTGCGCCTCGCAACCCGGGCCGGCATCCGCAGCTCGTGGTCCGTGCCCCTGGTGGGATCGCGAGGCGTGATCGGTGCGATCACCGGCTGCCAACCCGTCGTCGGGCGCCTGCACCGGGACCAGATGGACCTCGTCTCGATCTACGCCGGCTACGCGGCGGGCGCTATCGAGCGTGATCGGCTCTTCGGCGAGGTGACGGCGCGCAACCGGGTCCTCGAGACGATCCGCGAGGTGCTCGAGACCCTCGCGGGGCCCCAACCGGTCTCCAGGGGGATCCTGCTCGCGCTCGAGTCGCTCTGGCGGGGGCTCGGCGCGACGGAGGTCGAGCTGTGGGAGCAGCCTGCCGGTGGGGCTGCACGCTGTGTCGCCTGCGTCGGGCCAGACGGCGTCGGGTGCCCCGACCCGATCGGCCGCGACGGCGCCGTCGTCCTCCGGGTGCTCGAGCGGCCGCCGCAAACGGGGGGCCCCGTCGTCCTCGACCCGGGTGGGGGCGGCGAGGCCATCGCGACGACGGTCGACGCGCCGCGGGGTCGGGTAGGGCTCGTCTCGCGCTGGACGGGGGCGGCAGCTCCCGACGACGCTCCCGCGCTCGTGGTTGACGCCGCCAATTCCGTCCGCCTCGCCCTCGAGCGGGAAGAGGCAGAGCAGGCGCACCAGCAGGCTGCGGCGCTGTTGCGATCCCACCAGCTCCAGCGCGACTTCCTGTCGCGGCTCAGTCACGAGCTGCGAACTCCCTTGACCGCCATCAGGGGCTTCGCGAGCAGCCTGCTCGCGCCGGATGTCACTTGGGACGTCGAGTCGGAGCACCGCTTCTTGAGCCGGATCGCCGAGGAGTCGGCGCGCCTTGGGCGCCTCGTCGGCGACCTGCTCGACTTCTCCGCAATCGAGTCGGACCTGCTCCGCATCCAGCCCGACTGGTGCGACCTCACCTTGATCCTCGAAGCCGCGGTCTCTTGTCTGCCGGACGAGCGGTCCAAGGCCGTGTCGGTGAGTTGTCCCGCGGGCGTCGGACCGGTGTGGGGCGACCACGACCGCCTCGAGCAGGTTTTCGTCAACCTCTTGGAGAACGCCTTCCGCCACAACGCGCCGGGTGTCTCGGTCGCCGTGGAGGCGTCGCCCGCCGGAGGGGACATGGTCGCGATCCGGGTGAGCGACGACGGGCGCGGGATCGCCGAGGAGCGCCGCGCCGCGCTGTTCGAGCTTCCGACCCGTGAAGGCACGAGCCCGAGCCGCGTCGGCTTGGGCCTGTCGATCGCCGCCGGTATCGTCCGAGCGCATGGCGGCCGCGTCTCGCTCGAGCCGACGCCGGCCGGCGCATCGTTCGTCGTGACCCTGCCGACTGAGGCACCTGGGGAACGGCTGCCGTGACCACGATCGAGCGGAGGACGAAGGCGCTTCTCGTCGAGGACGACCCGAACATCGTCGACCTGATCCGTTCCAACCTCGCGGTGCGGGGCTTCGAGACCTCGACCTGCGGCGAGGGCGCCCGAGCGCTCGAGCTCTTCGAGACCGAGGTGCCCGACATCGTCCTGCTCGACTTGATGCTCCCGGACATCGACGGTTTCGAGCTGTGCCGGGAGATGCGGGAGCGGTCGACGGCGAGCATCATCGTCGTCTCGGCGCGCGGCGGCCAGAGCGACAAGGTCGCGGCGTTGAACTTCGGTGCCGACGACTACATTACGAAGCCTTTCAGGATCGAGGAGCTCCTTGCGCGGATAGCCGCGGCGCTGCGGCGCTCGCGTCCCGCCGAGGTCGCCGCCGCCTCACCGCAGCGGATCGAGGCAGGCGAGCTCGTCATCGACCTCGAGCTGCAGCTCGTGACGCGAGGCGGCGAGACCGTCCACCTGACGCCGACGGAGTTCGCGCTGCTCCGGGAGCTCGCCGTGAACCGCGGGAAGCTGCTCACCCACGCCCAGCTGTTGCGCAGGGTGTGGGGTCCGGGCTACGCGACCGAGACCGAGTACGTGAGGGTCTACGTCCGCCGCCTTCGCTCGAAGCTCGAGCGAAAGGACGGTCCCGCGATCATCGTCACCCAGCCGCGGGCCGGCTACCGGTTCATGCCGGGGTGACCGGGCAGATCGGCCGTGTTCACAGTTTATTCACGCTCAGGTACGAATGTTCACAGCTCGTTCACGGCTGTCGCCTTATGTTCTTCCCGCCGGGGGCGCCTGAGCGCGCCCCGGACGGTCGATTCGGGGGCGGGGGGCCGCCTTCCAGGCGGGAGGCGACCTTACGCGCCGAAGTCCCGGAGCGACCGGGCCCTGTCCGCACGAGCTTCTTCCCAGAGAAGCAAGAAGGGGGGAGTCCATCGAGATGAGACGCCCACGCGCTTCGCGGATGCTGGCTGCAGCATCCGCCTCGGTTGTCGTCGCGACCGGCCTTGCCGGCCTTGCCGTTCAGGGGGCATCAGCCCAGTCGACGGTGTCTGCCAGCACGTTCAACCGCAGCTTCACGACGATGAAGCTGCTCAAGCCGATCACCGCAAGAGGCAAGGGGGGCATCGGCGCGATCCTGCCCGACACCGTGTCTTCGACCCGCTATGTCGAGTTCGACGCTCCGTACCTCACCAAGGCGCTCCGGCTCGCCGGCATGCCGTCGTCGGAGTTCTCGGTCGTCAACGCCCACGGCAGCGACGCCACCGAGTTCGCCGATGCCCAGGCCGATATAACCAAGGGCGACTCGGTGCTGATCATGGACCCGCTCGACGCAGGCGTCGGGGCGAAGATCGAGTCCTACGCGAAGGCCCACGGCGTCAAGGTGATCGACTAGACCGCCTGACCCTCGGGGGCAGCCGCGCCTACTACGACAGCTTCAACAACGTCCGTGTCGGCACGCTGCTCGGCCAAGGGCTCGTCAGCTGCATCTCGGCTTGGAATGTAAAGAGCCCAGACGTCCTCGTGATGCATGGCGCCGTCACCGACAACAACGCGACGCTCTTCGCCGACGAGATCGGAA
>JAKAOD010000249.1 GCA_021823365.1 Actinomycetes bacterium
CTGAGGCAGGAGCCCAGTGCGGTAGTCCCGCTCGCTGGGATCTGTCCGGGGGGCCGCCCGCAAGGGCGGTCCCTACCGGAAACGTGGCCGAGGCCGATCCTGGCGCCACGGATCACCTCATCCCGTCCCCACTGAAACCGGAAGAGCCGGATAACCCGGGCGACTCTTCCATCGAGAGCGAACTTTCCTTCGTCTTTCGGATCTGGCGAGATCGGGTCGAGTCTCACCAACGAAGCCGAGGCGCGGAGGTCTCTCGACATAAGGTCGAGGACCATCTCCTTGGCTTCAGCGACCTGCACCGGTTATCTCCCTTGCAGGATGTTGAAGCGCGATGGTAGCAAGAAGTTGTCGTCGACAAAGCCTCATTTCTAGCGACCTATTGACTGAGATGATCGATGGGTAGGTGACGAGACAGCTCGTGATTCCGGTCACCTCTCACGCTGTCTGCCGCCGAGACGAGCCGCGGGCAGATCGCGCCGATCGCACACGAGTCGCGCAGCGGGATCGCCGGCCGGCACCAGCGACGACCGATGTCCCATGCAGGGAAGTCGAGGCTGCCCGGCCGCTCTCGGTGGCCGGTTCGCGCGACCGCCACCATGTGCGCGCGGTCGTCTTGCGCGGCGAGGCCGCACCGGAGGAACACCCGTCGTAGATGGGCGTCGTAGGCGATGTCGCTCCCGGTCAGTTCTCGTACCCTCACGCCGAGGTCTTGCTCGAGGATCTCGGTCGCCGTCGCCGCCTTCTTCTGGCTGATGCCGACGAAGCCCTGGACGCGGCGCTGGAGCTTCGCTGCGGTCGGGTCGTCTCCCCAGTTGGCACCGGCGTCGCTGCCTTACTCGTCGAGCACCTTCACGGCCGCGAGGTTGAGCCAATTCGGCACCGTGTTGACCAGTCGGTGGAGCGCCGGAGGACCGGCGAACGCCCGGCGAAGCGCGTCCGGTGCTCCCGCGACCTGCTTGGGGTGGAAGTACCCGAGCCGCCGTCGCAGCTACGAACCGGTCCGCCTCCGAGTCGTGGCTGAAGGTGGGTGGCTCGCCGATGTAGCGTGCAGCGAGGCGCGCTCCGTGGTCGAGGAGGGCCGCTACGACTTCTGCCGGGTTGTCCGCACCTACCACCGTTGTTCGCGCTCTGTCGGCGTCGCTTGCCGGTACCGTGGTCCGCGATCGCGTGATCGCCGTAATGCCTCAACCACCGAGGCGCAGCACGGCGTGACGAGCCCAGCCCGCCACGCCGTCTTCGCGGAGCCGCACCGCCAGCCCCCGTCGGGCACCGGGCCCGCCCACGGCCTCGCCGTGGCGCACGACGCCCATGTCCCCGTAGGTGTACAGGTCCTTCGAGGGCGCAAGTCGATCCTGTTTGGACTTCACGCAACCCACCAGGCCGATCCGCACGACGTGATCGTAGGTTCGTGCTACGACGCTTGCCCGGGGAACCAATCGAGGTCGCACGCTGCGAACCCGACACGTCTCGAACCCTCGGTCCCCCACACGAGCCGCGTCCGGCGCGGCGCCCTCGTGAACAAGCACTGGGCCGCGAACCCGGCCCCGAAGCCGGCAAGCGCTCTGGCTACGGCAAGGAGGCCGCGTGCCTACGCGTCCGCCTCGACGCCCAGCGCGACGATGTGCTGCGCTTCGCCACGGACGTCGAGGCGAGGCGGGCTGCGCTGACCGTTCGACGGTCACGCCCGGTTTCCCAGCGGCAACCTGAACGGCCATTCCCAGAGGAGAGCATCGATGCGAAGAGAAGAGCTCGTCGTACCGGTCACCACACGTCCGGCGATGCGCTGGGGGAGTGACGCGATCGCACACCTGCTGTCGACGCTGGGGCTTCCCTACGTGAGCCTCGTGCCCGGGGCGAGCTATCGCGGCCTCCATGACAGCATCGTGAACTATCTGGGAAATAGTGACCCGTCGATCGTGCTCTGCCTCCACGAGGAGCACGCCGTCGCGATCGCCCACGGCTACGCGAAGGTGACCGGCCGGCCGATGGCTGTCGCTCTTCACAGCAACGTCGGCCTCATGCACGCGACGATGGCCATCTTCAACGCGTACTGCGACCGTGCCCCGATGCTCGTCCTCGGAGCAACCGGTCCGTTGGACGCCGCGCAACGCCGGCCATGGATCGACTGGATCCACACGGCAGCGGACCAAGGCGCATTGATCCGGAACTACTGCAAGTGGGACGACCAGCCCGCTTCGGTGGAGGCGGCGCTCGAGTCGATCGTCCGGGCCAACCTTCTCACCGACGCGTACCCGCAGGCGCCGACCTATGTCTGCCTCGATGCAACCCTGCAGGAGGCGGCGCTCGCTCCTGGGGCTCGAATGCCGTCGTTCGACAGGTGCACGGTGCCGATGCCGCCCGCTCCGAGCTCCGACGCAGTCGAGCGGGTCGCCGTCGCGTTGCGGACTGCCCGTCGCCCGGTCGTGCTCGTCGGTCGCGTCGGCAGGAGCCAGGCGGCGTTCGACGCCAGAGTGCGCTTGGTCGAGCGTCTCGGCGCGTGCGCAGTCACCGACCTGAAGACTGCCGGCGCGTTTCCCACCAGGCATCGCCTTCACCCCGCCCCTCCGGGTACTCGTCTCTCGCCGGCTGCTTCGAGCCTGGTCCGTCGGTCGGATCTGGTCTTGAGCCTCGATTGGATCGACCTGGCCGGCACGCTTGCGGGGGTTTTCGGCGAACGGGGTGGGCATTCGGGACCGACGGTGATCTCCTGCACGAACGACCTGGCGCTGCACAATGGCTGGAGCAAGGACCACTTCCAGCTCGCTGTCGTCGACATCGCGATCACCGCCCACCCGGACCTCCTCGTCGACGCGCTCTTGGCATCGATGGTCGATGGAGAATCCCAGGAGCTCGACGAGTGGCCGGGGCACCTGGAAGGTGCACTTGAGCTCGACGAGACGGGCAGTGACGAGATCACGATGTCCCGGCTGGCGGCAGCGCTCCGAAGCGCGCTTGGGGGCCATGACGTCACGTACACGGGGTTGCCGTTGGGATGGAACGGCGTCGACCTCGACGTCGTCGGTCCGCTCGACTACTTGGGCCGCGACGGTGGCGGTGGTGTGGGCTCGGGACCGGGCATTGCCGTCGGTGCGGCGCTCGCGCTGGAGGGTCTGGAGCGCCTCCCCGTCGCAGTGCTCGGCGACGGGGACTTCTTGATGGGCTCGTCGGCACTGTGGACGGCGGCGCATCATCGGCTGCCGCTTCTCGTCGTCGTCGTGAACAACCGGTCGTACTTCAACGACGAGGTGCACCAGGAGACGGTGGCAACCATGCGGGGAAGGCCGGTAGAGAACCGGTCCGTCGGACTGCACCTGCGGGACCCGGATCCCGACCTTGCCGGGTTGGCGCGCTCGCTCGGCCTGAACGGCCACGGACCGTGCCGTGACGTCAACGAGCTGAAGGCAGCGCTCGAGGCAGCGGTCGCAGAGGCGCTCGCGGGCGACGCGGTGGTCGTGGACGTGCTCGTGGGCACCAGCGGCTATCCGGGGCATCACGAGCGTCGTCGGGACGGGCGACGTGGCGGACCGAGCGGGTGAGGTTCCCGAAGATCGCGATCAGCCTGGCGGACGACGTGCTCGCGGCTGCCCGCCAGGCGGTCGATGTGGGCTGTACGAGCTCGCTCTCCGGGTCCTCGCCGCCACGCTGGCCGAACGTAAAGGCCACGACGAATGGGCGCAGGCCCTGCTCGACGAAGCGCACGCGGTCGGACTTCCCATCGCCATCCCGGCCGGCCCCTTGGCTCAGGCGTGGCGGTCGGGCCTCCACCAGGTCCACCTCGCACGGACGCTGCACGTGGCCAACGTCACCGTCCCGGCCCTTGAACCGAACGCCAAGGTCGCCTGCATCCTGTGTGGGCAGCGAGGCACTCCCGACCCTGTCTGCGCGAGCGTGGCGCTCGATGCCCGCCGACGCGACCAGACGGTCATCACCAGCGATCCGGCTGATCTCCGCCACCTGGATGCCCACGTTCGCAACGTCGAGAGATCGGCACAGAGCTGCGTTTCAGGGCGGTCGTCACCATGCGTACGGCAGATGGTGACGGAGCGTCCGAGACTGCGTGACCTCTACTGCGCGGCGGACTCACGTCGAATCGCCGGGCGACGGGATTCGCCGGCTCATCTCGAAATGCCCGGGAGGGGGCCCCGCTGTCCGCCGCGGACCGCGGGACGATCCGAGGTGTCGAGGGCACCGTTGACCTGGGGGCGCAGGGGGTCGGGGCATTGTTGAGGGCAACGCGTTCGCAGGCGCCACCGACAAGATCGTCAGAGACCTCGCGTGGACCTCGCGCAGCGAAGCGGCACGTCAGGTGAAATACTGGGGGCGATCGGTGCCGAGGTGGCCGGTCGCTCGACATCTGGCGACGGCCCGACGGATTCGGTGGAGGGGAAATGGGTGGATGGTGGAAGACTGCGATCGCGGCGGCCGTGCTCGCCGCCGGGATGCTCGTGGCAGCCCCGCTGGCTGCGGCGTCCAGCCGAGCGGTAGCCCAGTCCGTCGCGAGCTCGGCTGACCAGGCCCACGCGTGTGGCGTCCCCGCAGCGCACGACGCCGCCTGCGGGGCGATCCAGCTCCTGTTCCCGTCGGCGAACTGGCACCCGGGCCCGAACGCCCACGCTGCCAGGGGCAAAGGCGGGAGCGGGAGCGGGAGCGGCGGGACCACGCCGACACCGCCGACCTCCGGCTACTACCCCGGCGACCTGCAGAGCGCCTACGGGCTCGCCGCCGCGGCCGCGGCCATGGGGCCGGGGCCGAGCGCCCCGACCGTGGCGATCGTCGACGCCTACAACGACCCCTACGCCGCGACAGACCTCGCCGCCTACCGGGCCAGCCTGAGCGGTGCCACCGACTCCCACACCGGCATCACCGACGCCAAGATCCCGCCGCTGTGCTCGAGCAGCACGACAACCGGGTGCGTGCACTTCACGAAGGTCAACCAGTCGGGCGGAACCAGCTACCCGAGGGCCACATCCGGCTGGTCCGAGGAGATCTCCGTCGACCTGGACATGATCTCGGCCATCTGCCCGGACTGCAACATCGTGCTGGTCGAGGCGTCTTCCGCCAGCTTCTCCAATCTCGCTGCTGCGGTCAGCTACGCCAAGACACTGGACCCGGCGGCCATCACCAACAGTTACGGGGGCTCGGAGTTCTCTTCGGAGAGCACCTACAACTCCATCTACTCCGCCGGCACGTCGACCGCGGTCACGGTGGCGAGCGGCGACAGCGGCTACGGCGTGGAGTTCCCGGCCGCGTCCCCCGGCGTCACCGCCGTCGGGGGCACGTCCCTCACCTACTCTGGGTCTGGTACCAGC